>JAKEHX010000290.1 GCA_022614795.1 Planctomycetaceae bacterium
TCGAATACTGCGAGCCCGGTGCCCGCGGCGACACGGCCACCAACGTCACCAAGCCGGTGCGCGTCGAAACGGGGGCGGAGATTCTCGCGCCGCTGTTTATCAACGAGGGAAACGTGCTCAAGATCGATACGCGGACGGGGGAGTACATCGAGCGCGTTTCGACATAAAGGCATGGACCGAGACTTTCTCCCCACGGCGATGCTGGACATGCTGCGCCGTCGGGCCGACCTGCTAAGGAAAGTCCGGCAGTTCTTCGACAGCCGCGGCTTTCTGGAAGTTGAAACGCCAATCCTCTCGCACGACGTGGTGGTCGATCGGCATCTCGATCCGCTGCGCGTCACGTTATTCACCGACCCGCGCGAGCCAACGCGCGGACAAACGCTGTGGCTGCAAACATCGCCCGAGTTCGCCATGAAGCGGCTGCTGGCGGCTGGTGCAACGGCCATCTATCAAATCACCAAGGTCTTTCGCGGTGGCGAGGCCGGCCGGCTGCACAACCCCGAATTCACGATGGTCGAGTGGTATCGGGTCGGCGACGACTATGCGGCCGGGATGGACTTGCTGGCTGGTTTGGCTGACTCGATTCTCGGCCGTGGCCAGGCGGAGAGATTGAGTTTTGCGGAGGCGTTTCGGCGACACGCTGACATTGATCCACACGGCCTGCCGGACTACGAAATTGACCAGCTGCTCACTTCCAAAGTCGAGCAGCGCTTGGGCCACGAGCGCCCCACGATTCTCCATGATTACCCCGCAAGTCAATCGGCCCTGGCCCGCGTGCGGCCAGGCCATCCGCCGGTCGCGGAGCGCTTCGAACTGTACGTTGATGGCATCGAGCTGGCCAATGGCTACCACGAATTGCTCGATCCGGCGATCCTCCGCGAGCGCAACCGCCAGTACAACGCCGCCCGCGCCGCCGATGGCAAGTACACGCTGCCCGAAGAGAGCCGCCTCTTGGCCGCGATGGACCACGGCTTGCCCGCCTGCTCGGGCTGTGCCTTGGGCTTCGACCGGCTCGTGATGGTGGCGACTGGGGCAAAGTCGATTCAGGAAGTTATGGCGTTTCCAATCGAGCGGGCGTAAGTATTACGTCCCAGCCGACCGATGAAAATGCACGTGCTTCCACTCGCCGCCGATCTTCTGCCAGACACGGGTTTCTTCCATCCGGCCGGTTTGCGGCACGCCGCTGGCGTCGAGCGACTGCGTCAGCCGGACGTAGCTGACCACCGCGGCGCTGTCGCCCATCAGGCGCACGTGCGGCTGGCTCATCGTCACCTGCCTGGCGGGCTTTTGCGGCGGGCCATGTAGATCGAAATAGTACTTGTGAAACGGCATGCCGATGACGACCTGGCCGCGGGCCTCGGGTTCGAAGCAACTGATCGACGGATCGCAGAGCGCCTCATAGGTCTTCCAGTCGCTGCTGACGATCGCGACGAGGAGTCTCTGATTGAGTTCCAGCAACTGTTGGGCAAGGTCGGCGGACATTTCAGCGGTATTCCTTCGTAACGCGAATGTAAGTAGCAAATGTGAAATCGTACTGGTTCTTGGCATCGGCGCGATGCCGCTGCTCGCCAACGAGCCGCCAGTCGTGCGGGTTCCACGCAGGAAAATGCGTGTCGCCCTCGATCTCGGCTTCGACCCACGTGACGTGCAGCCGCTCGGCCAGGGGCAATGCCTGGGCAAAAATCTCGCCGCCGCCGATCACCAACGGCGCGTCATCGAGACCAGCATGATGGAGCGCCTCGGCCAGGCTGTGAACGACGAGCACTTCGGCTGGCAGGGTGAGCGAGGCCTGCCGAGTGATGACGATGCTCTTGCGGCCGGGCAGCGGCCGGCCGAGCGAGTCGTAGGTCTTCCGGCCCATGATGAGCGAGTGGCCCATCGTCAGCGACTTGAAGTGTTTGAGGTCGGCCGACAGTCGCCACGGCAATTGGCCATCCTTCCCAATGACCGCCTTGCGGGTCATGGCGACGATGATTGCGACGTGGGAAGGCTCAGACACGGGTCATGGCAGGTTGCAAACCTGCCCCACATAGATGGCCTTGCTGTCGCCAGGGGCGTAAAAGTCGGCCAGCACTGCTTCGAGCTCGAAGCCGCACTGTTCATAAAAGCCGCGGGTCGCCTGGTAGTCGGCCCGCTGCGACGTTTCGATATACAGCCGCCCGCCGCCGGCCCGGGCAATATGACCTTGCACGTGCTCGAGCAGCAAGCGTCCCAGCCCCTTCCCTTGGAGCGATGCTTCGACGGCTATCCAATAAAGGTCCCAGCTCTGCACGGTGAGCGAGTTGCGGCCGAAGCAGGCGTAGCCGACGACCCGATCCTTTTGCTCCGCAAACACGAACTCATAGCCCGAGGCAGCGCCCTTCTCGAGACAAGCCTGGACCAGCTCGACCGCCACGTCGATTTCGCCGGGGCGGAACAGGCCGGTGGATTCGATGATCTGGCGGACTGCGGCGGTGTCGGAGGGGAGGACTGCCGTGCGGAGGGTGGTGCCGCGCGGGTGTTTGGCCTTCGATTGCTTGGGAGCGCGGGCCACGGTCGGCGGAGACGCGTCGGCCCCCGGCACAACACCCCGACCACTGGTCGGGGCTTTGAGTGCATCCTCCAGAATCCACTCCACGGCTCGCTCCAACGGCAATTTCGCCCGGGACAAAGCAGCGGCGAAGCCGGCATCCGGGGAGAGGCAGGGATTGGCGTTGATTTCGAGAATCCACGGCCGCCCTTTGGCATCGACGCGAAAATCAACACGGGCGTAACCGTGCAGGTCGAACAGCCGCCAGCAATCGAGGGCCAGTCCGCGGAGCGTGTCCAGGAGCGGGGCGTCGGCCGGCGGGAAGTCGAATTTCCGCGGCGTGTGGTCGAATTCGAAGGCCCCTTCGTCCCACTTGGCCGCGTAGCCGACGATTCGTGGCTTTTCCTTGGGAAATGCCGAAAAATCGACTTCGGCCGGCGGCAGGACGTGCGGCACGGCGCCGTTGGCCAGGAGCGACAGGTTGAATTCGCGTCCTTCGATGAACTGCTCAGCAAAGCAAGGCCGGCCGAGCTGCCGGGATCGCGATTCAATCTGATCGGCGACCGTTGAGCCGTCGCCCGTGCGGATGACGGCGTGGTCATCGAGGCCGGCCGAAGCATGCTCCCAGATCGCCTTGATGATGTAGGGCGGACTCAAGCCGCCCGCCGCGGTGCCGCGATGGACATCGCCGACCTCGGCCGTTGCCCAATCCGCCGTCGGCAATCCCGCCGACCGCAGCCGCTCTTTGGCCGCGGGCTTGTTATTGGTCAGATGCAGATTCGTCGAGTGAGTACCCGTGTAGGGCAGATCGAGATCGTCCAGCAGCACGGCGGCCAGGTGGGCCAGCCGATCGGAGCCCCCGAGCGATTCCACCAGGTTGAAGACGACAGCCAGCCGATCGCGCGTGAGTGATTCTTCCACGGCCTCGAGGTTGAGCGTACAGGGCACTCTGCGCACCGCGTGGCCCAGCGTGCGCAGGGCCTGCTCAAGGGCCTCGACCTGCACCAGAACGTCCCGGTCGGCGGCCGAGTCGGCGTCGGCGACGGCATTATGAAGGATGGCAACTTTCATTGGAGCGAAACCGCCTGGCTTTCGAGCGATTGGCAATGGCCACGCGCGGCTCGGCGCTGGCCAGAATCCCGCGGATCAATTCGACGTACGAAACACCCGCCTTGGCCGCGAGGATCGGGAGGTCCGAATGCTCTGGATGCAGGCCCGCCAGCGGATTGACCTCCATGAAGTTTGGCACGCCCTCGGCATCGCAGCGCAGATCGACGCGCCCGCCGTCGCGGCAGCCGAGGATTCGCCAGGCGTCGAGAGCGACGCGCTCGGCCGCCGCAACTTGGGCGTCGCCCTCTGCTCGCCCCAGGTGGTACTCGACCAAGTCCTCGCACCGCTCCTTGTTGACGTAGGAATAAGCGCCGGCTTCGGCCCCTGCGAGCAATTGAATTTCAAGGGTTGCCACGACGCGGGCCGATTGGCCGCTGCCGAGGATGCCGACCGTGAATTCGCGCCCCGGCAAATAGGTCTCGACGAGCACCGGCTGGTCATATTCCTCAAGCAAGTTGCCCACGACGGACTGCAAGGCGCCAGCGTCGTTGATTTTGGACGCCGACGTGATCCCCTTACCCGTGCCTTCCGCAACCGGCTTGGCAAATAGGGGGAACGGCAAGTCGATGTGTTGAAGGTCCTGCTGCTTGTGGACGAGAGCGAATGCGGGCGTTGGCACGCCACCGGCGCGGACCACCGTCTTGGTCAGCCCCTTGTGAAGCGTCAGCGCCAACACCAGCGGATCGGAAAACGTATAGGCAATGCCGTAAGCATCGAGCAGTGCCGGCACTTGCGCTTCGCGGGCAATGCCTTCCAATCCTTCGGCAATGTTAAACACCAGGTCCCACTCGTCGCCGACAGCCAGCCGCCGAACAAGCTGGTGAACGTGGCCAATCCGGTCGGTGGTGTGGCCGAGGTGCGCTAGAGCCTGCTCCAAGGCTTCGACGGTTGAAATCCTGTCGAATTCGGCCGTTTCATCGTCCGAAAACCCGGCAGCCAGATATTCCTGGCGAAGATCGAAAGTCAGGCCGATGTGCACGGGCGAGGCGAAATCTGAAAGCGCAGGGACCGAGAATGCAACCAGTGGCAATTTAACCGATCGCAGGCAGGTTCGTGAGGTGGGGCTGGCATGCCTCACGGATGCGGCGGCAATTGGCTTATCCGGCTGCAGATCATTCGTGGTACATTAGAGAAGCCACGAATTCTATTGACTGCGAGGCGCGTCATGTCCAATGAAACGCGGACGATGCTGGTCGTCCTGCTGGTATGCGGATTTTTACTGTGCGGATGCATTGCCATGCCGATCGGCGTGGGGGCGATGTTCTACCTGACCGCAGCACGGCAAGCGGAAGTGGCCCAAGTTCAGGCGCAGCGGGCAATCGCTGAGCAACAAGCACGGGCTCAGGCCGACGCAGCGCGTATGGCGGAATTGACTCCGCCCGAAGCGGCAGGCATTCCGGCAATTCCCGCACTGCCGGCAGGGGGACCTGTGCTGCCAGCCGATGCGTTTACAACCTTGTTGTCGGATGTGGAGCAGCGCAAGTCCCTCTATCGGGCCTTCAAGGATCTGCGTAAGGCGGAAGAAGAACTGAACAAGGCGGCGACCGGCGACCCCACGATCGATGCACTTACGACAGCCTTGAAGCAGCAGCAAGAAGTGCTGCTCAAAAACGCGGGCATCACGCGCGAGCAAATCGACAAGATTCTGGAGGAAGGGGACAAGGCCGGCTGGTAGGCCCGCTGCGGCAAGCGCGGCCGATTCGCAAGCCAAGCTTTTGACTCCGGGCGATTGATTGCCTTGACAGACGCTCGTCAGTAAACTGCGTGAGCATTGGCCGGTCTGGATGGGACAGCAGTATTGCTTTTGTTGATAAACGTGGAGTGCTTCCGATGTTGCGGCTGGTAGTTCTCGTCGTCCTCGCTGCGTCGGTCGCGCTGACTACTGCGTCAGTTCGGGGCGATGAGCTGGCCGACGCCAAGAAGGGGCTGGAAGCGCTGGGCGTGCGCGTGCTCACCGGCGGCGTTTTGCTGGCGAGCGAGCTGGACCTGCCCAAGGAGCTGAACAAGGCCAATGGCCTGCGCAAGGCGCTGATCGAGGCGACCAAGGCCCTGGAAACCAGCCAGCAGCTCGAAGTGAAGGGGGAACAGGCGCTCGTCGATTTGCGGAAGCAGCACGTGGTGCTCAGCGCGCAGCTGGCGGCAAATAATCCCATGAATGTCGCCCGCAACAACCAGCTCGTGGGGGCCTTGCAAGCGATCGAAGGGCAGCGCGACCTCACCCAAAAGAGCATTGACGAGCTGGAAGAGCGGACGAGGGCGGCCCGCGTCAAGGCGAATGAAGCCCGCGAGGCGTACATTCAGTTCACGCTCGACGCCCGCAAGCTGGCCGATCAGGTTACTGCCGACTACGAAACCAAGGCTGCAAGCGCCGAGATGATCGCGGCGCTTGAGGCGTATAACAAGGCGGCCGGCAAGCAGTTCAAGTTGGCCCCCACGCCGTCTTTCGCCGCGGCGACGCGCCGGTTGACGCAGATTGAGGAGACGATTCTGTCGGAGTCGATTCCACTGATGGGCGAGGGGCGCAACGTGGCCCGCGTCATCGTCGTGATCGGCAAGCACCAGGTCGAGATGGTGGTCGATTCCGGGGCCAGCTCGATCACGTTGCCCTACGCGATGGCCGAGAAGATGGGCTTGAAACCGAGCGAGAGCGACCCGCGGCTGATGATGACCTTGGCCGACGGCAGCCAGATTGAAGGTCGGCGCAAGATCATTCCGTCGGTGCGTGTCGGCAAGTTCGCGGTCGAGAAAGTGGAATGCGCCGTCCTTAGCGAGGAAGCGGTCAATGCCGAGCCGCTCCTGGGAATGAGCTTTCTGGGGAATTTCAAATTCGAGGTTGATTCCGACGCCAAGACGCTCACGATGGTGAAGATCGCCGGGGCAGAAGGCAAGGCGTCCAAGTAGATGGCGTTCCAGCAAAACAAGGGTCGCAACATGTTTGGATTTTCGCGCCGGGCATTTCTGGGGACGGCTGCCGCAGCCGGTCTGGCATCAGTTTCCCATCAGGCGGGCCGCGCTGCCGACGATGAGGTCGCCATCGGCTTTGGCCTGGTGACGTACATGTGGGGGGCCGACTGGGACCTGCCGACGCTGCTTGAGAATTGCCGCAAGACAAATTGCCCCGGCGTCGAGCTGCGAACGACGCATGCCCATAAGGTCGAGCCGGAACTCAACGACCAGCAGCGGGCCGACGTGGCCAAGCGGTTTGGAGACGCGGGCGTCACCTGCGTGGGGATCGGCAGCGACGAGCGGTTCGACAATCCCGATCCGGCCCTGGTGAAGAAGGCGATTGAGCGGTCCAAGGAGTTCATTCGACTGAGTCACGACATCGGCGGCAGCGGCGTGAAGGTCAAGCCGGACCGTTTCTGGCCGAATGTTGAAAAGCAAAAGACGATCGAGCAGATCGGCAAGGCCTTGAACGAGCTGGGGGAATATGCGGCGGGCTTCGGCCAACAAGTGCGGCTGGAGGTGCATGGCCAGTGCGGCGAATTGCCGACGATCAAGGCGATCATGGACGTTGCGACCGACGAAAACGTCGCCGTGTGCTGGAACAGCAACAAGACCGACCTGGCGGGAGATGGCACGCCAGCCGCGAACCTGGCGAAGAACTTAGGCCTCGTCCGCAAACGTTTTGGAGCGACTTGCCACATCCACGAGCTGGCGTCGCCGGACTATCCCTTCCAGGACCTGTTGACCCTGCTCGTCAAATCGAAGTGGGAGGGTTGGTGCCTGATGGAGAATGCCAGCAAGCCCGCCGATCGCGTTGCCGCGATGGCCGCCGAGCGAAAACTGTTTGACGCAATGATCAAGAAGGCGGCAAGCTAAGACGCTCCTCGCTGCTCGAAGATTGGCCATTAGCGCTAAGCGCGGAATTCATGGGCACACGGATCGGCCATGTCTGACCAACCCCGCTTTTTCAATCGCGAGCTGAGCTGGCTCGAATTCAATCAGCGCGTGCTCGACGAGGCGCTCGATGAATCGCTGCCGCTCTTGGAGCGGCTGAAGTTTCTGGCGATCACGGCATCGAACCTGGACGAGTACTTCATGGTCCGCGTCGGCGGCTTGCAAGTGCTTGTCGAACAGGGGATTACGACGCCCGACCCGGCTGGCATGACGCCTGGCGACCAGCTTGCCGCCATCAGCCGGCGGACCCACGAGATGGTGCAGGCCCAGCACGCGACGTTTCGCGATCTGGAGGCCAAGGCGGCCGAGGCGGGCATTCGCCGCGTCCGCGGGAATGAGCTGACCGACCGGCAGACGCGGGCCTTGGAGCAGGTCTTCGAGAGCGAGATTTTTTCGGTGCTCACGCCAATGGCCGTCCGGCATGGGGAGTCGTTTCCGCTCCTCGTGAATCAAATGCTTCACGTGTGCGTGCAACTGGCCCCCGACGCGACGAGCGAGGGAAAACCGCGATTCGCAATTGTGCCGCTGGGGCGGGCCCTGCCGCGATTTTTCACGCTGGGAGCCGACCGCGGCTATTCGTACATTTTGCTGGAGGACGTGGTCGGCACGTTCCTCAGCCGCTTCTTTTCGGGCGAGAAGGTGCTTGGCCACGCCCCGTTTCGCATCACGCGGAACGCCGACTTCAGCCTCCGCGACGACCTGGCGGCAGACCTCCTCGCCGGGATGGAGGACATTCTCACCGCCCGCAAACGGGGCGACTGCGTGCGGCTGGAAATCGATGCCGCGGCCGATAAGACGCTGTTGGCTTATCTGTCGCAGTCGCTCGCCGTCTCGCCCGACGACGTGTTCAACACGAGCGGTCCCATTGACCTGGCGGCGTTCATGCAACTCGCTGAACTGAAGGGATTCGACGCCCTGCGCAACGAGCCGTGGCCGCCTCAGCAATCGCCCGACATCGACGCTGGCGTGAGCATGTTCCAGACTCTCGCCCGCCGCGACGTGCTGCTGGTGCATCCGTATCAGTCGTTTGATCCGGTGGTGCGGCTGGTCGAGGAAGCGGCGGCCGATCCGGACGTGCTGGCGATCAAGCAGATTCTCTATCGCACCAGCCGCACGAGCCCGATCGTCGCGGCCCTGGCGAAGGCGGCGCAGCGGGGGAAGTATGTGACGGCGATCGTCGAGCTGAAGGCCCGGTTCGACGAGGCCCGCAATATCGAGTGGGCCCGCAACCTGGAAGAGCACGGTGTGCAGGTCATCTATGGCGTGAAAGGGCTGAAGACGCACGCCAAAACCTGCATCGTGGTCCGCCGCGAGCCCCACGGCGTCGTGCGCTACGTCCATTTCGGCACCGGGAATTACAACGAGATCACCTCCCGCATCTATAGCGACGTGAGCCTGCTCACGGCGAGCGAGGAGCTGGGAGCCGACGCGATCAGCTTTTTCAACGCGATCACGGGCTATTCGCAGCCGCAGCGGTACCGCAAGATCGAAGCCGCCCCGACCGGCTTGCGGCAGCGGATTGTCGAGCTGATCGACGGCGAAACGCAGCGGAAGGCCCAGGGACAGGCCGCGGCGATCGATGCCAAGATCAATTCGCTTGTCGATCCCGAGATCATTCAGGCGCTGTATGCGGCATCGCAGGCCGGTGTGACCGTGCGGCTGAATGTGAGGGGAGTGTGCTGCTTGCGACCCGGCGCCAGCGGCCTGAGCGAGAACATTTCGGTGGTCAGCATCATCGATCGTTATTTGGAACACGCACGGATACTGCGTTTTCATCACGGGGGCGACGACCTCATGTTCATCTCCAGCGCCGACTGGATGCCGCGGAATCTCGACCGGCGGATCGAGCTTTTGGTGCCGGTCGAAGACCCGCCGCTCAAGCAACGACTCGTGGAGACGCTGGAGGTTTACTTTGAAGATAACGTGAAGGCCCGCCACCTGGCGGCCGACGGGACGTACAATCGGCCCAAGCTGCCGCGGGGGAACAAGCGTCGGCGGAGGAGCCAGGAGGTCTTGTACGAAGATGCCTGCCGCCGCTTGAAGGAGGCCCAGCAGTCGGCGCCGACGACGTTCGAGCCGCATCGGGCGCCAAGCGAGGAGGAGAAGGGGTGAGGGGGAGATTGAGAGACAGCGAGACGGAGCGACTGAGAGGTTGTGAATGAATTCCGTAGCGGAACTCGCCAGAGTTCCGAATCCGCGGAAAAACCTGAAGTCTGGCGACTTCAGCTACGAAAGAATCACA
>JAKEHX010000291.1 GCA_022614795.1 Planctomycetaceae bacterium
CGCATCGGAGTGAAGGGCGCGGTCACCGTTACGCGAATGCTCGTCCTGGAATCGATCGAAGAGCGGATCAACCAGATCCTCCAGCACAAGCGCGAACTTTTCGACCAGATCATCGGCCAGACCGCGGCCCCTGCCAGCCTGGGCCTCTCCCAATCCGAAATCTTCGGCCTCTTCAACCTCCGCACGCCCAAGGGGGCAATCAAACCAGCCGCGTAGCCGCTCTTTCCTTCCTCTGCCGCAACCTAGTCGTGACTGAGTTAGCTCCAGCCTAAACAGGCAACCGACGCTGGTGGATAGACTGTTGTGCTAACCTGATTTGAGTTTTCCGCAGCCTCTTGAGTCCGCTACCACAGCACGGCCCATTTGACGTGGATGAGGCACCCATGAATCTCTACGTCGGCACCAGCGGCTACGCCTACAAGCCGTGGAAGGGCAAGTTCTATCCCAAGGGCCTGCCGGATAAGCAAATGCTTCATCATTACGGCGAGCACTTTCGGGCGGTCGAGATCAACAGCACCTTTCGCGCAATGCCCAAGGCATCGGTCTTGGAAGGATGGGCCGCCGAGGTTCCCGCCGATTTCAGGTTCGCGCTCAAGTCTCCACAAAGAATCACGCACATCAAACGGCTCAAGGACGTGGGCGAGGCGGTGTCGCAACTGCTCGAAGTGGCCGCCGTGCTCGGAGAGCGACTGGGGCCGCTGTTGTTTCAGTTGCCGCCGAACTTCAAGAAGGATGCGGCACGGCTGCGAGAGTTTCTGACGCTGTTGCCGTCTGAACACCGCGCGGCGTTTGAGTTTCGTCATGCGTCGTGGTTCGACGATGAGGTTTTTGCGCTTTTGCGCGATCATCAGGCGGCGCTGTGCATCGCCGATGAGAAAGATGAACTTGAGGTTCCTTTCGTGGCGACCGCGGATTGGGGTTATTTGCGACTGCGGCGAGCTGACTACACCAAGGCAGAGCTAAAGAAGTGGGTCAAACGGGTGCAGAAACAAGACTGGCGCGATGCATTCGTGTTCTTCAGGCACGAAGACGAAGCCAAGGGACCACAGTTTGCAAAGAAGCTTCTGGAGCTGGCAGTCGAATGATCGCCTGACTGTACCTGCTGCCCGCGCACCAATCGGAAAAACGGGAATTCGTTGAATTCCCGGAAAATTCGACCATCCCCCATAGTGGCATATTCTGTCAGGCACACTAGAGTAGTGCCCCGATTCACTACTCGTCAAAGGAGATGGTTATGTGCGGGCCTGCTGTACCGCTCGCCTTGCAGGCGGTCATGCTGGTAAGTGGAGCTCAGACTTACGTGGAGGCATACGAAGATACGCAGACCAGCGGCAAGCCGCTGGTGGTTCTGGTCGGGGCCGACTGGTGCCCGGGCTGCGTGACCATGAAAAGCTCTGTGATGCCGCGGATGCAAGAGAGCGGCTACCTGCGGCATGTCAACTACGCTCAAATCGACGCCGAGAGCGAATTCGCCGGTCAGCTCTTGCGGGGAAGCTCGATTCCGCAACTGATCGTCTTCAGTCAGAGCGCCGACGGCCGCTGGCACCGCGAGCAGATTATCGGCGCCACCAGCGACCAAGCCGTGGCAGCGGCCATCCATCGCGCGGTCGGCCGCAGCGCTCGTCCGGTCAGCACGGCGATTAGCCATTACCCGCAATGAGCGGCGGCCGGCGCATCGACTGAGGGACGTGTTAAAGCCCTGACCAGTGGTCAGGGTGTTGGTCGAACGCACTTTGAACTTCTGCCGCGTCGATTGCGAGCCGCCGTCAATCACCCCGACCAATGGTCGGGGCTTTTTATTCCGCACTAGAGCGCGAGCCGTCGGGCGATCCGCCGATGGGATGCCCTTCCGGGAGCGGCCGGCCCGCGGTCAAGTAGCCCAATTTGAAGAGTTCGGCCTTCAAATCGCGGAACTGGTCGAAGCTGTCGGGATAGACCCAAACGGTGACCGTTGTGTTCTGCGGCTTGTGCTCGGAGATGCGGCTTCTGAACTCGCTGCCGGGCTCGAGCGCCTCGGCCAGCGAAGCACCCAGATTCGGCTCGGCGTCGATGAAGTACAGCTTTTCGAGCTCCACGCGCGATTGCGTCGCCGTGCCAATCCGCGTTTGCATCTGCACTTCGTTCCGGCGCAGGATGTAGCGGGCGCCGAAGCCCGCCACGACCGGCAGCGAAAGCTCGACCCGCGGCGAATCGCGGAGCTTTTCGACGTGCTTGGGAGCGTCGGCTTTGAGCTGGGCCAGCATTTCTTCCCACGGCACGTACGCCAGCCGTCCGCCCAGCAGCCGGAAATGTATCTCGGTGCCGAAGACGGTTTTGGCCATCGGCGTGGGTAGGTGCTGGAGCACCATGGGGAGGGGCCTGGCGAGCGTGGAATCGGCCGCCGACAACTTTGCAAGCTCGCCCCGCGACACAATCAGCTGTTCCTGGAGGTCGTACTTGGCACGCTCGGTTTGGTCGAGCTGATTGCGGTGCTCGGCGAGCCGCTGCTCGGCCACTGTGACGAACAACTGGATCTTCTCGCGTTCCTTGGCCTTGATCGCAGCCGCCAGGCCCTGCTGCTGGATCTTGCGATCGAGCTCGTGGATGCTGGCTTCGACCGCGGCGGCGGCTGACTGGGCGGAGGTGACGTCGATCGGCGGAGTCGCGCTGGCCGCGGCGGTCTGCCGGGCAATCTGCTCGGCGACCGCCGCCTGTTTGGCCTGCGAGCCGACGACCATCACCAGGATGATCAGAATGGCCACGACATTGGCGACGACGTCCAAGAAGGAGTCTTTGCCGGGGGCTTCGTGCTCTTCGCGTCGGCGACTCAACGGACTTTCCTCTGAAGTTCAAAGCCGCTGTTTTGCAGGGCCATTTGCAGGTCGGCGAAATGCTGCTCGGCATCGGGGGCCACTTCGATGTCGAGAATCGGCTTCCAGTAGCCGCCATCGACGGCCAACCCCCACGATTTCATTTCCTTCTGCACGCTCGTCACGAGGGCATCGACCTCAGCCTGCGTGAGCTGGGGCGAAATGCGTTGATGAATCGGCGGACGATCGTCGCCCGCGTCCGGCACGACCACAAAGCGATCGGCGAGCACTGCGATGTGAATCGGCCGGGTAATCGCGGTGATGTGCTCTCCGCCTCCGCCGGGAAGTCCCCAGTTCTGGCCGCGTCCTTGGCCGGCGATTACACCGGCAGGGCGACGTGCGCCGCGCCCGCTGGCCGTGCCGCCTGAACCTGCCTGGCCCGATTGCCCGCCACCTACGCGCTGGCCACTAGATCCTGCGGCTGCTGCTCCGGGCTGGGCATTGGGATCGGCGGTGGCCGGCCTGCCGAGGACGGACGTGATCTCCTGACTGCCTGGCAGACGCTCTGCGCCAGGGGGAATGGAGCCGCCCGACGCCGACGTTTGACCCGCAGCGGCCCAGCCACTGCCGCCGGGACTGCCACTGCCGCTGGGACTGCCGCCTGAATTTCCGCCGCCACCGCCGCCAAGGTTCGGCTGATACGGCCCAGGCGAGGTGGTCGATGGGTATTCGGTCGGCGAGCCGAGCGTCGGCCCTGTTTCGCTCTCTGGTGCGGGAAGGGCAGAGCCGCCAGTGCCGCCCACGCTATTACCCGGGGGACGGCCGCTCATTGCAAAGCCGCCGGTTCCACCAGGTCCAGACAAGCCGCCCGTTCCTCCGGAGCCAACACGTCCGCCCGGTAAACCGCCGCCGATACCGCCACCGCCGCCACCTCCGCCGCCGCCTATCGCGCCGGGCAAATCATCGGGGCTGAACGACGTGAGCGGCTCATCGCCTTGAAAGCGCCGCGGCATGGCCAGGGCCAATGCTTTTTGCCTCGTGCGCGCGGTGGCCACGGCCCGGTCGAGCTGCTCGACGAGCGCCCGGTCGGGCTGGCCGAAATCCAGCCGTTTCTCTTCCGAGATCAGCTCGTAGCCGAACTCGTCGTCCCACGATTTCAGGGCGGAGCGAGCCGCGCCATAAGCCACGACGCCGCTGGGCCGGACGACCAGCAGCGGATACGGGCTGCCGGCGCCGCCCCCTTGAGCGCGAGCCAGGTATTCACGCACCGTGCGCAGCGCCGCGTCGAGCGGGTTGCCGGGATCCATCGGCCCGTTGAAGTCCTCCGGGCCGAAGGCGATCCCCTCCGGCTGAAGGACGATACCCGCCTCGGTGCACTCGATGTAGATCGGGCGGCGGCGCGTGCCGTTGGGGCCGTCATAGGGGATTAGGGCGTAGCTTTGTTCCTTGGCCTCTTGCTCTTTGCGTTTCTGATCCAGCTCGGTCTTGCGGGCGGCAATCTGGGTCTGAAGCCGGGCCGCTTCGAGCCGGGCCAGAGCCAGATCCTGATCGCGAAGCTCTCTTCCTGTCACGGTGCTCCTTACCTCATGCGAATCCGAGGCAACGTCGGGATTGAAGGACTTGTTTGCCTTCACCAAATGCAAGGTCGTGCCGCCGAAACTCGGAGCCCATTTGATCGCCAAAATTCTAGGGCAAAAGGCGCTGCTGGTTACCGAGGATGAACTGCAACGGTCGGGCTCGTTCCCGGGGCGCGCCATCCCGCTCCGAGGACCAGGGGCGGCCGCCACCGCCTACTGGTTCGAATGGCATGGTAAGAACGTCCTTGCCGCCGGTCGAATTCCCATACGAGGCACCGTCGATGAAGGCAACCAGATGATGCGGATCTTTGCCCAGCGCCGCGACGGTTCGGCGGATTTCCTTCAGTCGATTCATGAACTGAAACGGCTTCGTCCCGATATCTGGTTGCCCGCTGTGCCCGAATCTTCCCCGAATGCATACTTGTATGGCAACGACTGGGGCGATATTCTGTCCATGAACGAGGAATTTGTGAGGCAGGTCGCGA
>JAKEHX010000292.1 GCA_022614795.1 Planctomycetaceae bacterium
CTTTTGGCGTCCCCCTTCAAATTCGAGCCCCACGGCGCGAGCGGATTGCCAGTCAGCGAACTCTTGCCCCGCTTTGCCGAGCGGATCGACGACGTCTGCGTGCTCCGGTCGGTCTACACCGATAATCCCAACCACGGGCCGGCTCTGTATCTGATGAACAATGGGACGATCTCCGAAACCCGGCCCAGCATGGGATCGTGGCTCTCGTATGGCCTGGGAAGCGAAAACGACAGCTTGCCGCGCTACGTCGTGCTTTGTCCTGGCAGGCCGGTGCGGTTCGCCAGCCTGTGGGCCAGCTCGTTCCTCCCGGCCGAACATCAAGGGACTTACATCAATCACTCCGTACTATCGCCCGACAAGCTCATTCCGTATCTGCGCAATCCGAGCCTGCCCCCCGATGCCCAGCGCCGCCAACTGGCGTTGATGCAGGCCTTGAACGAGGAGCATCGCGCCACGCGCCCGGACGACGCCTTGCTCGACGCCCGCATTCAGGCGATGGAAACCGCCTTCCGCATGCAATTCGCCGCCACCGAGGCTTTCGATCTGGCCCTCGAGCCGCCGCGCGTGCGCGAGGAGTATGGCACGACCCACTTTGCCAATGGCTGCCTGCTCGCCCGGCGGCTCGTGGAGCGCGGCGTTCGCTTTGTCCAGGTCTATTACGGCAATGGCCAGCCGTGGGACACGCACACTGGACACAACGACAAAGTCCGCGCGTTGTGCACCGATATCGACCGCCCGATGGCCGCCCTGCTTGCCGACCTCAAGGGCCGCGGATTGCTGGATGAGACCCTGGTCGTGTGGGGAGGCGAGTTCGGCCGCACGCCCACCACCGACACGTCCGAGGGTGGCGGCGGCCGCGACCACAACCACTACGGCTTCTCGATGTGGCTGGCCGGCGGCGGCGTGAAAGGGGGACTGGCCTACGGCGCGACCGACGACTTCGGCTTCCGGGCCGTGCAGAATCGCGTTCACATCCACGACCTGCACGCCACGATCCTGCACCTCGTCGGCCTCGACCACGAGCGGCTCACCTACCGCTATGCCGGCCGCGATTTCCGGCTGACCGATGTCTCAGGCCGGGTGCTGCACGAGATTTTTGCGTGACTTCACCGTAGGCATCACGCTCCGCGTGATGATTCCTCACGCGAAGCCGACCCACAGAGCGCGTGCCCGGGCCTACGGCCCGCGGGCGTCCTGCTGGCTGACGAGAAACGCGACCAGATCGCGGAACTGCTCGACTGAGAGCTGCTGGGCCAGGCCGTCGGGCATGGTGCTCTTGGGCTGCGACTGCTGGGCCTCGATTTCCTCTTTGGCGAAGGTGATCTTCTGCCCCTTCTGGTCGGCGAGGGTCAGCGACTTATCGGTTTCCGCCACGCGGATGCCGCTGGCAGTGCGGCCGTCGGCGAGCCGGACGGCGATGGTCTGGAAGCCGGGCGTCACGGTGCGGCTGGGCTCGAGGATCGACTCGACGATGTGAATCCGCGAGAAGCGATTGCCAATGCCGGTCAATTCGGGGCCGATCCGCTCCCCCTGGTTGCCGATGCGGTGGCACTTGCTGCACTGGGCCTTGGCGTCGAAGAAGACCTGGCGGCCGCGGTCGGGGTTGCCCTTCGCGGCCAGTGCCGCCTGCACCAGCCGTTCGAGGTCGGCGGCGGAGCTTTTGCGGCGGAAGCGCAGTTGGAATTGGATTTCCGTAGCCGATGCCGGCAGATGCACGACGACGCGGTTGGCGCCCTTGACGAGCGTGGCGTCGAAGCGGTCCAACTCGGCCAGGGTTTGCCGCGGCTGGCTGCGCTCGTAGATCCTTTGACCGTTGAGCCAGACGCTGAATGGGCCCGTCGCCGCGGCGATCCACTGGACCGGAGCCGGCTCTTGCAACAGCAAATCGGCATAGGCGAGCCACGTGCCATCCGAATTGGTTTTGCCGGCGAGTGTAACGCTCCCTTCGGCCCCGCGGGCCAGCGTCGCCGATGAATTAGGCACTTGTTCCCCTGCGGCCAAGCGCTTCATCGTCGCGGTCAGTTCGTCTGCGGATAGCGGCTCGAACATGCGCCACGAGAGGACCAGCCCGCTTTGGCCCTGTAGCTCGCCCACGGACTGTTCCATCTGCGACCGCCCATCCGACGGAACGCCGGGCTGGCTGCTCCATTTCGTCAGCATTCCTACCGCCAGGTTCACCGCGTCCTCCGACGGCTCAATTTTCACCGCATCGATCACCGCACCTGACTGCTCAGGCCCGCCCAATTCCGCGAGGCATGCCAATGCGGCCAGCTGCGTCGTGCGATCGGCCAGCGCCGCCACGGCCAGCGGCACGGCCTTGGGCTCACCCAATCGCCGCAAGGAATCCAGGCATGCGCGGCGGACCAGCGGATCGTCATCGCCGGCCAAACGCAGGAGCGGGCCGACCGCTGCCCGCGCTTGCAGCCGTCCAACCGCCTCCGCCGCGGCCGCACGCACCGCCGCATCGTGGTCGTCGAGCAACGGGGTGATGGCCGCGCCGGCATCGGGTTGGCCAAGCTTGACGAGCCCGCCGATCGCCGCAACTCGGACTTCGCCCTGCGGCGAGCCGAGCTTGCTTGCCAGCAGCTTGCGAGCGTCCTGCTGCTTATGGTTTCCAATCCGATGCAGCAATTCTGCCAGCACGGGCCCATCTTCGACCAAGGCAGCCAGATCCAACAGGAACGCCGAATCCAGCCCATTGTTACTGGCGGCGGGCTTCGCAGCCCGGTCCTGCTCTACCAGCTCGATCGCCGCCAGGCGGTTGGCCAGTGCGTGGTCGCGCTCGGTAATGACAAGCGCGAGCGCTTCGCGGCGCTTTTCTGCCGGCTCGCGCGGGATCGATTTGAGTATGGCCGCCACGGCCGGCTCGGCCCGTTCCCCGGCCAGCCAGGACGTCAGCGTCGCCAGGCGGACAGGAATTTCCTCACGCTGCATCCGCTGCAAAACCGCCAGCCGGAGCGGCCGATCGGCGTCCCTCAGCAGCCCATCCAGCGCCTGCTCAATGTCCTCCGTTCGCACCCACGCGACCGAATTGGCGGGGCGCGGCGGCGGCCGATATCCCCAGTACTTCCACGGCCCGGGCTTCTTGTAAACCCGCGATAGCGCATCGGCATATTCCGTCCGCCGGGCTGCGTCGTCATCCGCCAGGCGCGCGATCAGCCCGTCAGCCACTTCGGGAATCGCCTGATCGGCGACGGCCGCCAGCGCAACGGCGCGCATTGGCTCAGAACTGGGAAGATCGAGGAGCTTCAGCACGAGCGGCCAATTCTCCGACCGCCGCAGCGTTTGCATTGCGGCATGCATCAGGACCGGATCGGGCCTCGCGCCCAGCACTCCAGGCAGCCACTCTGGCGAATTCGGCCAGCGCGAGCGGCCAAGCGCGATAGCAATCTCGAGCACGACGCGCGCGTCCTGTCCGCTGGCCAGCCCCGCCATGCGAGCAGAGGTCGCTCGGTCCCCGTCTTTCACGTCGAGACGATGGGCGACAAGCATCGGATCGGTCAGGTCGGCGATGGCCCGAACTGCCTGGACCCGCACCCGCGCGTCCGCGTCGTGTTGGATCAGGTCGAATAACTTTTCGCGGGCGGAAGGACTGCCATCACGGGCCAGAATCCACACGGCGTGCATGCGGGCATGCACTGTCAATCGGTCCTTCTCCGCGAGTGGCCGCTGCACCAACTCCACGCCCTGCGGTCCACGCGCCTCGATGGCCCCTTGCGCTTCAATCCGCTCGTAATAACTCGCCGCATTGAGCTGCGAAAGAAGTTCGGCCGGCCCATCAGCCAGCGGCGGATCGGCGGGCTTGTCGGCGCGCTGGCCGGCATAGCGGATGCGATAGATCCGCCCACGTCCGCGCTTGGGCCGTTGGCCGTCACACCAGTCGGCCACGACGAGCGACCCGTCGCGGAGCACCACCAGGTCCGTCGGCTTGAAGCCGTAAGGGTCGCTCTCAGCACCGGAGGCGAATTGCGATTCCGCCAGCGGGGCAAATCCGGCGCCTGCTCGCCGGGGATGAGAACGGACGACGGCCCGGCCCCATTCGCAAAACAAGAGGCTCCCGTGGTATTCCTCAGGGAATTGCCGCTCCAGGTACGAGACTCCGCCGGCCGACGATCCCAGGCCCAGATCGGCCAGCGGCGCGAGGGCCTCGCCGGGCCGCTCGTAATACAGGTACGGATAGCCGTGATCCGCGCCCCAAAAGCTGTAGCAAAGCCGGAGCTTGTAATCGCCGCCGTCGTTCTCGTTGTCGCGGACAAAGACGTTCAGCTCGTCGTCCAAGGCCACGTCGTAGATGTTCCGCAGGCCGCGGGCAAACACGTGCAGATCGCGGCCATCCGGGCGGCAGCGGAGAATTGCACCCCCCTCGTGCACCAGCCGGTCCCCTTCCGGCCGCAGCACGTCGCACCCGTGATCGCCCAGCGCCAGGTAGAGCCATCCGTCGTGCCCCATCACAATCCCGTTGGCGCAGTGCAGTCGCACATCGTTCTCTTCGGGCGGCAGGCCGAGCCCTTTCAGCAAGTCCCGCCGCTCGTCCGCCTGGCCGTCGCCGTCGGTGTCCCTGAGGGCGGTCAAGAACGGCGAATGCATCGCATATATGGTCCCCGCGTGAGAAGTGAGCCCCTGAATCGAATTGAAGCCGTCGGCATAGACGGTCGAGTTGTCGGCATAGCCGTCCGCGTCGGTGTCTTCGACCAGGCGAATCTCATCGCGGCGTACGATTTCGGTTCCGAGTCCCGTCATGTAGTCGATCGCGACGAACACCGAAGCCGGCTTGTCCTGGGGTCCGAGGGCGATGGCCGACGGATACTCGATCAAGGGATCGCAGGCAAACAGCGTTGCCTTGAAGCCATCCGGCACGACCAGCGGCGGAAACCGCTTCTCGGTGGCCGGGCCGGTCTGCGGCTCGGCGGCCAGGGCGGAAGGGCACCATGTCAGCCCGCTCGCTACTGCCAA
>JAKEHX010000293.1 GCA_022614795.1 Planctomycetaceae bacterium
CGTTCCCACCAAAACTCCTTTTTGTATTCGCCACGCCTACCTCGACCCATTTGTTCGATAAACGGAGTGAGCTTAGCAATTGGTTGGACTGAGTAGTCCCCCATCGCAATCGCGGAGTCAATGATCTCCTCAAGGGGCACCGTCAGCCAGTCGTGTCCAGGAGTGATGTCCAGATACCAAACTGGGTTTACTCCACGCTGGCGACCTTGTTTTCTTGTGATTGCGATTCCGTATGGCTCAAACTGAATTGACGCCCTTCAATTCGACTCGTTAGCAAATGCACGTGTTCTATTGGAGTTTCGGTAAAGCAAACGCAATTCTGCGAAAGCGTTGGCTGATTCGCGTTTTCCAATCGCCTTACAGCGGGTCCAAACGGACTGCGAGCCTGAATTGTGTGGCTCGACAAGATGCTGATGAGCCGTTGCTTTGTAGTTTCACCGCCGCTCGAACGCGTTAAGTGCACGAGGAACGTGCTGAGATCCGTACGCCTAGCCAAAAGTCGCTCGATGTCCATCGTGGCGGTCAGGCTCAGTTTTTGAAGCGCACAATGTTTGCAAGCGGGACTTCGCCGCTTTCCAGGAGTTTGCCAATTGCCTGGGCCACGTTGGTTTCAAACCAAGGCAGCGAACTTGCCTCATCAAAGTCCTGCCACTTGGAATAGCACGATCCCTTGCTGGTTTGCGCCTCGACACGGGCAATCGACTTCTTCAAATTAAATTCAATAGCTGCTTCGACAAAACAGAATTCGCCGCACTCAAGTGTGTTGCCGACCTTGCCGCGGTATTGATCTTCGTCATTGATGTAATTGCTAACGAAATGAAAACCCGCTTCGCTTACTCCCTTCTGGACCTTCTTGAACAGCGGCTCTAGGTAATTGTGCTTGAAGTGCATGGCGCGGCTTTTAATCTGCGCGAACTGGTCGGAGATCTTTTGAGCTTGCTCACGTTCCGCAGCTTCGGCAGCGCGCATTGCAGCTTCCCGCCTTTCCAGACTTGCCTTTGCGAGAGCAATTGTCGCAGACAATTCGTCGTCAAACCCCGGCATTCCAACGCTCCTTCTGATCAATGGTCGCCTGCCAGTCCACGCGGCGGTCCTGCTTGCTAAACAAACACTACGCACAGAAGTATCGTAGCGCCCGAGCAGCGGCTCGGCAAGTTATCGACCGCGAAAGGCTACCCCGTCAGCCCCGTCAGCGGGCCGTCGCCGCAGAAGTCGGGGTTGCCAAACGTCTTGATCTCGTGCCCAAAGCCGTGGGCCAGCGAGAGCAGCAGGCGGTTGTGCGGCACTCGCTTGTACTTGAGCGAGCGGCCCATCGCAAAATCGAGGCCGCCCCCCACCAGCACGAAGGGGATGTTGTCGAGCGTGTGCGAGTTCCCTTTGCCCAGCTCGTTCGTCCAGATCAGCAGTGTGTTGTCGAGCAGGCTGCCGCTGCCGTCCGGCTCGGGCGTCTCGGCCAGCCGCTTGGCGAGCAACGCGAACTGCTCGCAGTACCATTGGTTGATCTTGATCAGCTTCTCCTGCGATTCGGTCTTGCTGTCCTCGTGGTGCGAGAGTTCGTGGTGCCCTTCGTCGATGCCGAGCCAACGCATGCGGGCTCCGCCCACGGAATTCGTGATTTGGAACGTGGCAATGCGGGCGAAGTCGGCCGCAAAACTGCTGACCAATAGCTCGATCTGCATCTTGCTGATCTGCGGCATCTTGTCGTTGTCTTCGCGCACGCCCGGCTCCAGCTGCGGCACGGCATGGCCGACGTCCTGTTTCTTCGTGTCAGCCAGCTCCTGCTCCAGCTCGCGGACCAGGGCCTGGTGCTCTTCAAGGACGCGGCGGTCGGCCACGCTCACCACGGAGCTGACCTTCTTCAGGTCCTCCTGCACGGCGTCGAGTACGCTCCGCAGATTCTGCTGGTCCTTCATCCGGCCGTAAAGTTTCGCGAACATCTGGTACGGATCGTCGATCGGGGCGATCGGCTTGTTCGGGCCGGCATACGACATGCGCGTCCAGGTGTCGGCCCGCTCGGGCACGAGCACGCCGAATTCGAGCGAGCCGAAGCGGGTGCGGGTTTCTTCCTTGGATTGCAGGAAGTTCTTGATCTCCTGATCGATCGACAGGCCGCTGGCCCAGCCGGCGGGCGTGTCGGAGCCGCCTTGGATGTTGCCCGGAAAGAGCTCGATGCCCGTCAAGAGGCAGCCGATGCCCCGCATGTGGTTGTCGCCGTCGCCGCGGACCCGGTCGCACACGCCGTGCAAAATCAGCGTCTTCTCGCGATGCGGCTCCAAGGGGGCGAGGATGTCCTTGAAGGCGAAGCAATCTCCTTCTTCATCGGGCCAGAAGGCGTTGGGCACGATGCCGTTGGGGCTGAACACCACGACCAGCCGCTTCTTGCGGGCCTGGTGGTTGGCAAAGCCGAGGCTAGGCAGGTTCAGGACGAACGGGAGGGCAGCCGCACTGATGCCCAGCTCGCGGAGAAAATCGCGGCGGTTGCGGTAGGCGGGCATGGCAAGCTCCTTGTAGGACGGATTTCCAATCCGTCTGTCGGTTTGGACGGGTTGGAAACCCGTCCTACTCTGCGGCGCCGGCCACCATTGTAGCGACCAGCTTCCGGACATTGAACTCGCTTTGCTTGAATTCGGTCTTCAACTCGTCCAGCCGGTGTGGTCCGTACGCCCGAATCGGCTGCTTGACGAGGTAATGGAACAGCTGCTGGACGAACGCGGCATGCGATTCGTTGCTGTCGGCCAGGAATCTAGCCAGGTCGCGCACGCCGGCGAACTGGACCGTGTCGCCGCTTTGCGTAAGGTATTGCCCCTTGGCGTCGATCGGCTTGCCCAGCTCTTCGGCCCGATATCGGCCGATTGCGTCGTAGTGCTCCAGCGTAAATCCGAGCGGATTGATCATCGCGTGGCACGACATGCAGGCTTTGGAGTTCGTTTGAAGGGCGACGCGCTCGCGCGTCGTCAGGTCCTTGTGCAAATCAGGCGCCAGCGGCGAAACGGCAACGGGCGGCGGCTTGAGGACCCGGCCGAGCAGGCTCCGCGAGATGAACACGCCCCGATGAATCGGCGAGGTGGTCTCGGTATAGGTAAACGCGGCCAAGAGATACGGATGCGACAAGAGTCCGGCCCGGTCAGTTCCGGCCAGCTTCACCTTCTCAAACGGGGCATCGGCGGCCAGCTCTCCGCCATAGAGCCCCGCCAGTCGGCCATTGAGTGGCACCTCTTCGGAAAGCAGCAGCTGGCGGAAATCGGACGTCTCGCTCCAGATCGTCTGCTCCAGGAACAGGTCGAGCGACGTCCGCAAGTCGGCCGCCACGGCCTCGTTGAACTGGGGATAGTGCTCCGGGTCCTTAGCCATATCGGGAATCTGCTCGATCTTCAGCCACTGGAGGAAGAACTGTCGCAACTTGGCCCGCGTCCGCAGGTCGGCGAGCATCCGCTCGGCCTGGACGCCGATCTGCTCGCGCGTGGCAAGCTGCCCGTCAGCGGCGGCCTTGAGCAATTCGTCGTCGGGGAGCGAATCCCACAGGCCGAACGACAGCCGCGAGGCGACGTCGTAGGCATCGGGCGTGTGATCGTCGCTGGCTGCGCCGACCTCGCGATACAAAAACCACGGCGACTTGAGCACCAGGAGCACGACCCGTTTGACCGCGTCGTCGGGCGCGGTCGCCTGCGCGAACTGCTGGTCGATATAAATGCGGCTTTGCTCGTCGGTCAGCGGGCGGCGGAAAGCCCGCTCGGCGAATTTGCGGCAGAAGTCGCGCAGCTTGGCTTCGCGGGCGGTGCTGCTGATTTGCGGCTCGTCACGCGACTGCTCGCGGCGGCGGCGGCCCGACATCCCCCGCTCGCGCTGGCGAAGGCCGGTCAGCTCGTCGATCCGGTCCGCCACATAGACGGCCGTGTCGATGGCGGCGTCGGTGGTCGCCTGGTCCCACGCTTTGGAGATGCTCGTGCCGCGCTCGTAGCCGACGCTGCGGTCGTCCGGCGGGAACGGCGTCGAAATGACGAACAGCTCGCTCGTCGTCTGTGGCGACAGGCAGCGGGCCGGAATCACCTCCGCCGGCAGGTGCGGCAGCTTCCATTCCAGGGCGATCGAGGCTTGCACCTTCGGCGGCGGCTTGTCCTTGTTCTTGTCCGAATCGTCCACCCCCTGCTTGGCCTTCGAGAACTCCAGCCGCAGCGCGTAGGGCCGGCCGCCAAGCAGGCGGATCGACTGGCGATATTCGGTGTCGCTGCCCGACTTGACCCAAGCGTCGATCAGCGGATCGCGGAGGTCGTTGACCCACAGGCGCGCGGCGTGCTCGGTGCGGACAATGAATTCGTAGTCCCCCGTATCGGGAGCGAAGACCGAACCTTCCCATGCGATCGAGTATTGGTGCGCCTCGAGCCCTTCGCCGGGGGCTTCCTCGCCAAAGTCGAACTTGACCTGCGGATCGATCCGCTCGATTACCCGCTCTCCGCTCCGCGGCTGGCGGCCTTTGAAATACTCGGCTTTCAGGCCGCGCTCGGCGGGCAGCTCGGCCGAATCAACTGCCCATTGGGCCGGCTTGCGAAAGCTGGCCAGCAGATCGGTCAGCGCATTCTGATATTGCCGCACCGTCAGTCGCGACAATTCCACGCAGGCTGGCTGTTTGCGGGCCTGGGCGACGGGCGAATAGAAGGCGTCGTAGATATACGCGGCGACCCGCTGTGACTCGTCCGCGTTCAGCTTCTCTGGCGCACCCTCGGGCATCGTCTTGTCGATCAGAGCCGCCAGCACATTGAGCGGCTTGTCGCCGACGAGCGCGTCCGGGTGGTGCTCCTCCACCCCTTCGCCCGCTTTGCCATGGCAGCGGGAACATTGCGCCTGGTAAATCTGCTCCCCGGTTAGCGGCTCATCCGCCCGCGAGAAACCAGCCCCCATGGCTGCCAGCAGGCCAGCGACAGCAGCAAATGGAATCAGCCGACGGATCGTCATGGCCAGGAAACAATCGTCGGGTGGTGGGTGGGAATGACGCGGCACCGCGCGCTCGCCACACGATATATCCGTCTGGCGGCCGCACTTGTTACACGTCAACAACAGGTAGAGACCAAGGCCTCCTTCACTAAAGTCTATCGGCACAAGCGAGTTCCGGTCAATTGCTGGAAACCCTCCGATCGGAGGGAGAGCTGCGCGCCCTGCGCGAGCCGCTAGCCGCCAGTCCCCTCGCCGTGTTACGTTGTCCGCCGTGAACAAGCCCACCGTCCGCTATCTCGTGTTCGATCTCGAAAGCGTCGCCGATGCACCGCTCGTTGCCAAGCTCCGGCATCCCGGAGAGCCGATCGACCCTGCCGAAGCCGTCCGCCGTTATCGCGACGAGCTGATCGCCAAATTCGACAACGACTTCATCCCGTACACCTATCAGGTCCCCGCGTCGGTCGTCGTCGCCAAAGTGGCCGCCGACTTCCGCCTGATCGATGTCGTGGCCCTCGATGAGCCGCAGTACCGGCCGCACATCATCACCGAGAAGTTCTGGCGCGGCTGGGACGCTTATCGCCGGCCGACGCTCGTCAGCTTCAATGGCCGGACGTTTGACGTGCCGCTCCTCGAGTTGGCTGCGTTCCGCTACGGCGTGGCGCTGGCCGGCTGGTTCAGCGGCGGCAAATCGTACGAGCAGCCGCGGAACCGCTACAACAACGAAGCCCACCTCGACCTGCATGACGTGCTGACCAACTACGGCGCGTCGCGGTTCAGCGGCGGCCTCAACCTGGCGGCGAACCTGCTCGGCAAGCCGGGCAAGATGGACGTCCAAGGCTTCATGGTCCAGGACCTTTACAATGCGGGCCGGCTGGCCGAAATCAACGACTACTGCCGCTGCGACGTGCTCGACACGTATTTCGTGTTCCTGCGGACGATGGTCCTCCTGGGCCAGCTGCCGCTGGACGAGGAGCAGAACCTCGTCGGCCAGACGCGGCAGTGGCTGGAAGCGCGAATTGCGCAGTTTCCGATTTATGGGGCGTATCTGGAACGCTGGGGCGCCTGGACGAATCCGTGGGCGACGCCTGCTTAGCCCGGTCGTCCACGACCGGTGCAATTCGATCGATGACCGCTAATGAATTCCGCCGCGTCGCCCTCAGCTTTCCGGAAACCGAGGAAGAGGCGCACATGGGCCATCCGGATTTCCGCGTGAAGGGAAAGATCTTTGCAACGCTTGGACCGGACGAAGATTGGGGGATGGTCAAGCTGACCCCCGAGCTTCAGGCCGACCTGATCCGCGACGAGCCGAACGCCTTCAAGCCTGCCAGCGGCGCGTGGGGACAGCGCGGCTGCACGATTGTGACACTCAACGCCGCCAACAAGCTGATCGTCCGCCAGGCCCTGCTGGCCGCCTGGTGAAACACGGCCCCGAAGCGGCTAGTTCAAGAGCACGACAACTCCTGATCTCGCCGTTACGGCTGCGATGCCTTTTGGATCGCCTTCACGGTAATGTCCGCGCGCAGGTCGATGATCCGCCGGCCCCACTCGATGCTCTTTTCGGCCGGGGGCAGGTCCACGCCGTTGATCTTGAATTTGCCCGCCTTGATGCGCTCGTTCATGCGGGCCGCTTGCGGCTCGACTGCCAGCAGTTGCGCCGTCATCCCAAAATCGTCGTGCAGTCCTTCAGGCGTTTGCTTGATTCCCTGGCTTTCCAGCCATTTGGTGACCGCCGAGAAATCGTAATACTCCGGGATGTAGAGGACGCCGCATTTCCCTTCCCACTGCTTCCCTAGACGGTCGGCAACCGCTTTCAGGCCCGTCTGATTGCCGCCGCTGTCGCCGATGAGCACGATCCGCCGGAAGCCGTGCGCCTTAAGCGACGCGCATATGTCGGCCAGCAGAGCCTCGTAGGTCGCCTCGCTGACGCTGATCGTGCCTGGATAAAGCATGTGCTGGCTCGGCGGTTCGATGTCGCCTTCGGGGACAAACGGTACAATCGGCGCGACCAGGGTCTTGCCGAGCTTGCGGGCGATCGCCTCCGTCGTACCGCGAAGCACGACATTGTGCTTGCCCGTCACGAGATACGGGCCGTTCTGCTCCACGCCCCCCGTGGCCACGACCACCGTGTCGTGTCCGGACTTCAAGGCGTCGCGGACTTCCATCCAGGTGAGGTCCTCAATGAATACCGAATCCACGGCATCGATGGGCCGCGGCGAGGCGGGATCGGGGCGAATTGGGTCCGGCAGCGCCACGAGCATGCCGGCGAAAAGCCCAGGCAGCAATAGTGAAATGGCGAAGCGCGACATGCAGCGGTCTCCGAGGTATTGAGTACGGTCGGCGAAGGAGTATCAGACGCGCTGCGTACGATAAGGGCCAGCGATTGCAGGTTCAACCCAGCGCCGCTGAGGCCAGCGATCAGTAGCCATCCGCAAAACCGAGGAACTTAGCCACGGATGAACACGGATTGACACGGATAACAGACTGTGAAGCTGTTGCCTGATCCGCGTTCATCCGCGAAATCCGCGGCCCTTGGCTCCCGAATTCTTGCGAGTGGTGAAGAATCTGTGGCCCCCAGGCTTTCGCAGAGCGCATAAACCGATCTGCGGAGAGCGGAATCGTGAATTTGTCACGGCCCCGGGCTCAAGAATTGCTCGATCGCGCGGTTAGGCTTTGCTAGGAAGGATCACGATCAATCTCGTTTCGCTCGTACCGCGCTGGAGTCCGCTCCGTGGACGCCACCTTGCAGCAGCAACTGACCTTGGCCGCCGTCGGCATGTCCGGGGCGGCCCTGTTCTTTTCGCTGCTCGCCGCGTTTCCCGGCCTCAAGAGCGTGCTGGGCGTGGTTCGCGACGGGGTGCTGTGGTTCGTGCTCTTTCTGTTGATCGGGGCGGGCGGTTTCATGGCCTGGCAACAGGCTCAACAAGGCAAGCCGGCAGTGTCTGCGGCGGATTCGTCGCCACAAGACGCTCGTTAAGGGCGATGGCACGAGTGGGCGCGAACCTTTGCTCTGGACGAGTGCTCTTCGCCTTCATTCGCGGTCGGCTGCTGCCTACAATGGGCATTCCGCCCGCGCCGCCCTGCTTGCCTACTGGTATGTCCCGCCCCGCCGTCCTGCCGTACGTCTGGATGCTCTGCGGAGCCGCTTCGTTCGCGGTGATGGCGGCGATGACCGCGGCTCTCAAAGACGAGTGCGACTGGCAGTGGATCGCCATCGCACGCACCGGCCTGGCGATGGTCTTCGCGGTCATGCTGGCCGTCGCCGGCGGCGCGAAACTCGTCTTCCTGCGACCAGGCAAGCTGTGGTTGCGGAGCATCGCCGGCAGCGTGAGCCTGCTGTGCAGCTTCTATGCGATGACCCACTACGCCACGTCCGAGGTGGTCACGCTTTTCAACATGTTTCCGCTGTGGGTGGCCGTGCTCTCGTGGCCCCTCTTGGGCGAGTTGCCACCGCTCGATGTCTGGCCAGCCGTTGTTGTCGGCCTCGTTGGGATCGCCCTGATGCAAAGTTCCGAATTCGGCGGCGCCCAGATTGCCGTCGCCGCGGCCATCTTCTGCTCGTTCACCAGCGCCATCGCCCTGATCGGCCTGCATCAAGTCAAGGAGATCGACCCGCGGGCAATTGTGGCCCATTTCTCCGCCGTCGCCCTGGCCGGCTGCATCGCGGCCCTGTTTCTTTTGCCACGCACGAGGCCGCTAGTGCTCGATTGGCACAACGGGGCTCTCATGCTCGGCGTCGGTGCATTTGCGACGGTGGGCCAGCTCTTTCTGACGAAGGCGTTCGCATCGGGCCCGCCGGCGCGTGTGTCGGTCGTCGGGCTGACACAAATCGCCTTTACGATGCTGCTGGAGGTCGCCTTTTGGCAGCGGAATTTTAGCGGGCTGACGCTGGTGGGAATCGCCCTGGTCATCGCACCGACGGCTTGGACGCTCCTGCGAAGCAGCCGCCGGACAACCGCCGCTATCGCTCCGGAATAGGCTACAATGCCGCTACCTTTCCAGGAGCCGCTCGATGCGCCATTTCGCTTTCTGCTTTGCCTGTTGCGTCGCCCAATCGATCCTCATCGTCCAAACGATTGAGGCGGCCGACTTCGCACCGCTATTTGACGACAAGTCGCTTGACGGCTGGGTGGTCAAAGGCGAGCCGGGTAAGCCGGCGCCCGACGGCCAGTGGCAGATCAAGGACGGCGTGCTCACCGCCATGCCGGGCCATTCGTGGCTCAGCACGGCCAAGATGTATGGCGACTTCACGCTGCGCCTCGAGTGGCGAGTGCCCGAGAACGGCAATAGCGGCGTATTCATCCGCGTCCCCGACCTGAAGGCTGGCGAGCAGCCGTACGTGCAAGGCATCGAGATCCAGGTGCTCGACGACTCGGGGCCGCAATTCCAGGGCAAGCTCAAGCCGTGGCAATATGCCGGCTCGATCTATGGCGCGGTGCCGGCCGAGAATTCGGGTTACAAGGGGAAGGGGGAGTGGAACACGTTTGAGATCACGTGCCGAGGGCCGCAGATCGAGGTTGTCATGAACGGCAACAAAGTTGCCGCCGGTGACGCCGAAAAGATCGACGTACTGAAGACGCGGCCGCGCCGCGGCTATATCGGCTTGCAAAACCACGGTACTCCGGTCGAGTATCGGAAGATCGAGCTGAAGCAGCTCGACTGAAGCGAGCAACATTCCCGTAGCCGAATTCGCCAGAATTCGGGAGATGTGTCGCGGATGACCGGAAGTCTGGCGACTTCCGCTACTGCGCAGGCCGCAGCCCATGTTCTACGGCTACGTCAAAAAGCTTTCGCCTCGCGGCTTCGGGTTCATTGGCCAGGAGGGCGGTCCCGACGTCTATTTCCATGTGTCGCAGCTTGGTCCAGAGGAATTCGCGCGGATTCGCCCCGAGCAACCGGTGATGTTTGAGCTGGCCAAGCGCGATCCGAGCGAAAAGCCAGCTGAGCGCAAGGGCCTGCGGGCGGCGGTCGTCAAGCTCATCGACCGCATGCCAGGAGGCGTTCTTCCTGAGCCGCCCCCTTCGATGGCCCCGCGCCACCATCCGCGGTCGAAGCGCCGCAAGGCCACGTGGAAGCGGAAGATCGATCTGGGAAATGAGGACGATGCGCCATGAATCTCCGCGGTCCATTCATCGCGGTTGCGTGTCTGATGCTGCTCGCGTTTCAGTTCCTGGCAACCAGCGGGCCCGCCTCCGCTCAGGAGCCGCAATTCCTCGGCCGCACGCGAATGCAGTGGATCGACGCGCTGGAATCGGGGCAGCGCCGCCAGCGCGGCCACGCGGCCTGGGCGATCCAGGAGTTTGCCATTCAGCAATTGGCCAGCGACAACGCTCTCTTGTGGCTCAATGAGCTGCTCTTGCTCACGGAGAGCCACAGTAGTCCCTCGGCCCGCTATTGGGGGACGTTCGGCTTGGGCCGGCTGATCGGCAAGCTCGAGGGGAATGTCCCGGCGCGGGTCAAGGCGCTGGAATCCTTGCCGCGTTTGCTCCAGGACACTTCCCCCGCGGTGCGGATCGCCGCTGCCGACGCCTTGCGGCAATCGACCGACCGGGCGGCGGCCCTCGCGGTGCTTGTTGAATCGCTGTCGCATCCGCAGGACGCAGTGCGCATCCAGGCGGCCGCGGCCCTGGAGCGGTGGGGCGAAGCCGCCCGCCCGGCAGCGGCGAGGCTCGAACAGGCGACGAGCGACCCGAGCGAATACGTCAAACGGATTGCCACGCGGACGCTCGCGCGGCTGGAGACGAATCCGTCTATTTCGCCTGCATCCGCACCGCCCCGTCCAGCCGGACCACCGTCCCGTTGAACATCGAGTTCTCGACGATCTGCACGACAAGCTGGGCGAATTCGTCGGCCCGGCCGAAGCGGGTGGGAAAGACCGACTGAGCGGCCAGCGACTGGCGCACCGCGTCGGGCGCGGCCGACATCATCGCCGTGTCGAACAGGCCCGGAGCAATCGCCACGACGCGAATCCCCAGCCGCGACAGCTCGCGCGCCGCGGGCAGCGTGAGCGACGCCACGCCCCCTTTCGATGCCGCATAGGCCGCCTGCCCGACCTGCCCCTCGAACACCGCGATCGATGCCGTGTTGACGATGACGCCCCGCTCTCCTTCGGAATTCGGCGCGTTGACCGACATGGCCGTGGCGGCCAGGCGGAGCATGTTGAACGTGCCAACCAGATTGACCTCGACCACCTTGCGAAACAGGGCCAGGTCGTGCGGCCCTTCGCGGCCGATAATCCGCGCCGCTCCCAGGATGCCCGCGCAGCTCACCAGGCCGTCGAGCGACCCAAACTCGCGGATCGCCAGGTCCACGGCCGCCTGGCCGCTTTCGGGCGAGGTCACGTCGGTCATGGCAAAGCGGGCCGTGCTGCCGAGCTGCCCGGCCAGCGCCTCGCCGGCCGGCGCGTTCACATCGGCAACCACCACGTTCGCGCCCCGCGCCACGAGCTGGCGCGCGGTTCCCGCGCCGAGCCCCGACGCCCCTCCCGTGACAATAAAGGTCCGGCTCGCTGGGTCCATGGCATGACTCCTTGATTGGCAATCGAAGCGGGCATTCTACCGCAGTGGGGACGCTAGCACGCCGCGATTCCCACCGATCGGCATAGAGACGGCCAGCCAGGACTGCTATTATCCCGCCCCAAGTCGCCTTTCGCTCCGCGAAAGGACGTCCTTTCGCAGAGAGGTTGTGAATCTTTCGTAGCTGAAGTCGCCAGACTTCAGGTTTTTCCGCGGATTCGGAACTCTGGCGAGTTCCGCTACGGGATTCATTCACAACC
>JAKEHX010000294.1 GCA_022614795.1 Planctomycetaceae bacterium
AATTTGCATTCGGGGCCGCAATCCATTGCAAATTGCGAAGTAGGAATTGCAAAGTGCAAATTGCGTACGCGGTTGCGCCTAGTCCGCGCCGTGTTTCATCCGTGGCTCCAATGAATCAGTGACCGTGCCCGCCGTGGGCATGTGCTCCGCCGCCCGAGTAAATCGCGTTCGCCTTGTCCCCCTTGGCCACGACATAAGCGACGAGGTCCAGAATCTCCTCCCGCGTGAGCTTGTCCAAGAGGCCTTTGGGCATCAGCGATATGGGCGACTTTTTCTGGTTCACGATTTCTGACTTCTTCACCTCGATCGGTACCGCCTTGGCCAGCGGGTTCTCGATTACCTTGTAAATGGCCGGCGTCTCTTCAACCACCAGGCCGGTGATCGTCTGGCCGGAATCGAGCATAAAGACGCTCGTCTGGAACTTCTCGTTGATCTTCGCCGACGGTTCGAGCATCTCCTTCAGAATGTCAGCCGGCTGCCACTTGTCATCGAGCTTGGTCAGCTCCGGGCCGAACTGGTTGCCTGTGTTTTCGAGCTTGTGGCAAGAGACGCAGCTGGCGACTGTAAACATCTGCTTGCCGCCGGCGTGCGAGCGGCCTTGCGAAAGCTCGGCCAGGGCCGCGGCCAGCTCGTCGTATTTCCATTCCGTCCGCGGCCGGCGGTCCTTCAGCAGCGCGTCCTTCACCGGGAGCGCGTTAGCGGCGAGATACGCCTCCGGGTTGGCCTCATACTCGTCGAGGTCCGCCACCACGTACAGTGCCCCGTACATCCGCCGCCAGTGACCGGGGTACGTGCAGACATACGGATAGACCCCCGGCTCGCTGGGCACGTTGAAACTCAGCCGCTGCGATTCCCGCGGCTGCATGAGCTTGCTGCCGGCGAGCACTTTGTCGGAATTGGGAACGAATTGGCGGATGGCGAACTCCGGCTTCTGGGCGTTGGCCTCGGAATAGAGGCCCATTTCTTCCAGCGAGCCCGGCCTGACAATCACGAAGTTGTGCGGCATCAGGTCCGTGTTTTCCAGCACGAACTCGACCGGCTTGCCGGCCCGCACGACGACGACGTCTTTGTCGTACGACATCTTTTCAAACACGGTGCCGATCCGAATCACCCGCACGCCCAGCTCGGCCAGCTCGGCCCGCAGCGGTTTGGCGTCAGCCGCCGGCAGCAGGGCGACGAGCGTATCGGCGAACTCCATCGCGTCGAGGGCCGCCGGAGATGTGCGGTCGGCGACGGGCGTCTTCTTGATGTCGGCGATCACCACGTCCAGCAGCGCCTGGGCCTGGTCTTTCGGCCAATAGGTCCGCGGAATCTTTTGCAGGGCCCGCATCGCTGCCAATCGGTCTTCGCCGGAGGTGACGAATTTTGCCAAGAGTCCAAACGCATCCGGTTCCTTGCCGCGAACCTGAGTCAGGGCGTTCATCGCCGACCGGCGAATGGTCGCGGCGGGTCCGCCGCCGGCAAGCTCGAACGATTTGCTTTTCGCGGGCGCCGGAATGTCCAGCTGCTTGAACGTCTCGCCGCGTGAATTGTCGAGCACCAAGAGCGTGAAGCTATTCAGCCGCGAGCCGAGATCGCCGTCGGTCCGGTTGTAAATCACGATTTCGTCGATGGGCATCTCTTCGCCCAGATCGACTTCCCAATAAGGCCGCCCCGTGTTTTCCTCGGTGTGGGTTTGCCCGGCGTCGCCAAAGGCGCCGCTCTTATTGCCGTCGATCGCCCTGCTCGCGTCGCCGCCGTGCGCGGTATTCTTCTGGCTGGCCCGGCCTTTTCGGGCGACGTTCGCGCCGCCGCTGATTACCTCGACCTCGGCCAGAGTCAGTGTGCCGCGGCCGGGCAGCTCGACCCGCACGTAACGGCCGACCGTCCCTTTGCCGCCGTCGGATGCCAGCGCTTTGGGCAGGCCGTCCAGGAGCGGCACGACGCGCTCGTAGAGCGCGGCCCGCATGGTCGGATCGGGAATCAGCGGCATTGCGCTGACGAAGTCCTGCAAGGCCTTGGGGCTGCGGTTGGCGAGCCTCCAGGCCTCATCGACCGTCCCATCGATGCTCGTCAGCGAGACAAATCCGATCTGCCGGAACACGGGTTGCTTGCCGCTGGTGGCCAGCTTTTCAAGCTCCGCGCGGGCCGTGGCCAGCTCGCTTGCCCGGCGGCCGGTCAACTGCCGCACCAGGTCGAATACGACGCTCACGTCGACGTTGGCCTCCTTTGCGTCGAGCACCTTGATCGCGTCCATGACGATAGCCAGCTCGCCTTTCTTGTCGAGCGCCGCCAGGCCGCGGACCGCTTCGCGCCGCTGCTCGTCCTGCAAGCCGGCACGATAGAGCATTTCCAGAAACACCGGCCGCGTGCGGGCCTCCTTGAGGAGCTGCTCGGTGCTCATGTTCCTGAGGAAATATCTCGCTCCAACGTCGGTCGCGAACTCGATCTTGCGGCCGCCATCGATCGCCCCTTTGAGGATCGGATCGAGCGTTTTCATTGTTTCGCCGCGCACGAAGTCGATGTAGACGTCGGCCGGCCGCTCGGCCGCGATCAGCGGAATCTCCACCGCCTCCGGCACAGTAAAGAAACTCGCCGCCCGCACCGCCTCCAGCCGGACGCGCGGATGCTCGTCAGCCGCGGCGGTCCGCAAGAGATCGAGGGCGTTGGAAACGCGGTCGCGCCACGCCACCAGCACTTTCACTGCGGAAGAGCGGGCGTGGAAGTCGGGCGAACGGAGCATACGTTCCAGAAGCGATGTGTTCACCACGTTGTGCTGCTGGTGAAGCCAGAGCGTTTCCATCGCCAGGTGCTCGTAGTTCGCGGCCGAGTTATCCAGTGACGCGAGCCACTTCTGCGTGGCCGCGATCACCTCGCCCGTATCGCGAGCCGACAGCTCGATCCGGGCGCGATACCGCACGCGGTCTTCGGGCTCCTTCAAAAGATCAAGCAGCTTCTCGATCGGCTGGCCCGCGATCGCCGGTGGCGCGAGGAGCGGGCGGCCCTCGTACGTCACGCGATAGACCCGCCCGTACGTCTTGTTCCGGTTCGGATCGCGGAGATTGTGCTGCATGTGGCCGATGATCGGGTTGTGCCAGTCGGTGAAATAGATCGCGCCGTCCGGCCCCATTTCGACATCCGACGGCCGGAATTTTGGATCGCTCGACGAGACAATCGGCTCGACCTCCACCGCGCCGAAGCTCGAGCCCTCGTCCTTCATCTTGTACTGGAGAATGCCCTGAAAGCCGATCACGTTCGGCACGAGCAGGTTGCCCTGAAACTCGTCGGGAAAATGCCGGCTCGTGAGGTATTCCAGGCCCGGGCAAGGCCGCGTCCTTTGCTGATAGACTTGCGGCGGGCGGGCGTGCTTCTGCGGGAAGTTCACATGGCCGGAGAAGAGCGTGCCGTGCGTGGGGACCGCGCCGGTCCCATCGACGACGATGTCCTGCCCCCACCCGTCGAAGACGTGCCCGTGTGGATTGGCAAAGCCGAACGAGACATAGACGTCGAACTTCTGCGCCCGCGGCTCGTAGCGGAAGACGGCGCCGTTGGCCACGCGGCGCGGAGCGCCCCAGGGCGTCTCGACCTGCGTGTGATGGAACGTTCCCTCCTGAAAATAGAGCGCTCCGCCCGGATCGAACGTAAAGCTGTTGGCCGTATGGTGCGTGTCGGCGGTGTCCAGCCCCGTGAGCAGAATCTGCCGCACGTCGGCCACGTCGTCGCCGTTGGTGTCCTTCAGGAAGATGAGCTGCGGGGCCATCGCCACAATTACCCCGCCATTCCAGAATTCAAACCCGGTCGAGTTGTGCAGATTGTCGGCGAATGCCTTGGTCTTGTCGGCCCGGCCGTCGCCGTTGGTGTCCTCCAGAATGAGGAGCTTGTCGTTCATCGTCTGCATTGGGTTCCAGTGCGGATAGGTGGGCCAGACGGCGACCCACAGCCGCCCCTTGGTGTCGAACGCCATCTGCACGGGATTGATCAGGTCCTTGAACTCCTCCTCCGCGGCAAACAGGTTGACCTTCATCCCCTTGTGCACGGTCATTCGGCCGATCGCTTCCTCTGCTCCGAGGAAGACGTGCTTGCCGCCCGGCAGCGGCCCGGGAAGATTCGTAATGACGGGAATCTCGTCGGGCAAGTTATCGTCCACCGGCTTGTACTGGCCCCCACGGGCGACGGACCACACCGCCTTGTCGCGATTGGCCGTCTTGAGGTCGAGAATCTCCAGCTCGCGCTGCCCGACTTCGTAGTTCGACTGGCCCCCTGTGAATCTCAAGAATGCCCGGTCGCCAAACGTCGAATACCCGTCGGTCGCCCGGTAGCGGTGATACCAATAGAAGTTCTTGTCGTTGATCGCCTGGCGCAGGCGCTCGATGGCTGCCGCGTCCTGCTTGATCTGCTCCCCGTCTGGGAAGAGCGCGTTTTCGATAAACACCGCGACCGCCGCATCGCCTCGCTCGTTCAGATGAATGCCGTTGATCGTGTGCGGAGCATTAGCTGCGGCAAACAGTTCGGCGGTCGGCGCGAAGAGATCGACAAAGCGGACGCCGTTGACCTTGGCGACTTCAGCCATCGCCGAGGTATAGCGCTTGAGGCGGGCGTTGTCCTCCTGGCCGTCGGGAAGATTCGGATCTTCCAGGTTTTCGTGGGCAATCGGCGAAAACAGCACGACCCGCGGGGCCGACTTGCCGTTGTACTTCTTCGCGAGCGTGTGCTTGAGCCAGGCGTCCAGGTCCTGCTTGAATTTGGCCAGGCCCGCCTCGCCCGCCTGGGCCTCGTTGTAGCCGAAGAAGGCAAAAATCACGTCGGCCTTGGTGCCCGCATGCTCGAAGCGGTTCTTCTGCACCGGAGCGCCCGGACTGAGCTTCGACGGCTGCGGCACCGGGGCCTCGCCGGCGAGCCACTGATCGGGCGTGCCGAAATCCATCGACCGCAGCCGCGTCGTGATCTCATCGCCCGAAAAGCCCAGGTTGCGGAACACGAGGTCGTGGTCGGCCAAACGGCTAGTCAGGCGCGTTTCCAGGTTGCCAAAAAACTGCATCCGCTCGGCCAGCGTATTGCCGACGATGCAGATGTGATCGCCTTTCTTGAATTCGAAGTTCTGGGCTTGAACAACGGCAGTCGCAAATAAGACCAACAAAAGCGAGAGCGTGCGTTTCATGGCCAAGGCGATAATTGAGAGAGGGAAAGTCCCGTAAATCGGGCCTTCCATCATACCAGCGGGGCGGTGGCTGTGCGCTGGCCGGCGATGGGCAGGACGGAGAGACGGAGAGACGGAGCGACAGAGGGACAGAGGGAAGGAGTGAGTTGTTTGTCTCTCCGTCCCTCCATCACTCCATCAATCGGGCGCAGCCCCAAGCGCCTGAATCTCCTGCTTCACCAGCATTCGCACCAGCCGCGGAGCTTCCGGGCGGCGAAGCGGTTCCTTGGCGAGCATCAGGCGGACCATCCTGGCCAGTTCGTCGGTCACATCCGGCCGCAGCGTCCGCAAGTCCGGCGGCGCCTGCCGGCGGTGCAGATCGATCAATTCGACCGCATCGGCGACAAACGGGGGCCGGCCCGTGAGCAGCTCCCACAGCACAATTCCCAGGCTGTAGATGTCGGCCGCGCCGCTCAGCCATTCCCCTTCCGAGAACGATTCCGGGGCGGCATATGCCAATGTCGTCGCGAGCACGTATCGGGCCGAACACGACTCGCTGGCGAGTTGCCGGGCCAGCCCCAAGTCGAGCAGCGTTGCATGCCCCGAGCGCCCGACCAGGATGTTCTCCGGCTTCACGTCGCTGTGCAGCCACCCGGCGTCGTGCAGGGCCGCGAGCGCCTCGGCCGTCTGCCGGACATAAAGCAAGGCAGTCGCAATGGGCAAACCGGCGAGGCGCGCCTCCTGCGGCGATCCGCCAGGCCCAGCGAGCCGGCGCATGGTCAACCCCTCGAGAAACGGCAAGACCAGGTGTGGCGGATCGGACGAAGAATGGTCGGCCAGCACCGTCGCCAGTTGCGAGTGCTGCACGAGGCGGCTGATTTGGGCTTCCCGCCGCAGGAGGGCCCGGGCCAGCGGATCGTCGGCATATTCCCTGGCCAGCAGCTTGACCGCAAAATCGCCCAACTCGTCGGGCGCCGACTCCGCCGGACAGGCCCGATAGACGCGGGTCCATTGCCCCACGCCCACCAGCCGCGTCAGCCGCCACCTCCCAACAACCGGCAAACTTTCGCCAGTCGGCAAAGTCAGCGGCTCGGCACGGCGCGGCGCGAGCCGAGCGGTGGCAACTGGGCTGCCGGAAATGGCCTGGCCACTGGTCATATGGGCGCAGGAATCGGTCTTGCGATGCGCGCCGCCCTGGGGTAGCAGGGCGAAAGCGCGGGAATAGACGAACCAAAAGGAGGGTCCAATCTTGTGCATCGGGCCGCGGGCGTAGCGAAGTTCAGTAGGCCCCGCCGCGCCTGTACAGCGTCCCTTCCTTGCCATGCTGGCGGGCCGCTATTAAAATCCGAAGTTTCGACGTGGTAACTACTTGAGAGGAGATTGGACCGATGATGCGTCGTTTGCTAGCACTGGCTCTGGTCGTGGGACTTTTCGGGGGGCTCGCCGGTTGTAGCCCCGCGCCGCCGACTCCGGCCCCCGCACCGCCCCCGGCTACAGACCCCGCTAGCGCGAGCACCTCGACCGACGGGTAACGGAGCAGGTTTTCAACCTGCCAAGTTGCGCCGCGTTGATCCGCCGCACCGCATTTGCCGGCGGCGGATGCGATTCCCGCCGCCCCTCCGTTCTTCTCTCCCCGCGGAGCCTCTTCATGAACACACTTCTCCGTTTGCTGGCGCTCGCGCCCCTCGCACTGCTGCTCGCCGGTTGCACGTCGAGCGCCCCGGCGCCCACGGGCGTTTCCGGCGGTACTTCCGGCGGCCCCGCCGCGGGAGCCACGAAGCGCTTTGTTTTCCTGACCAATGGCAACGACCCCTTCTGGGACACT
>JAKEHX010000295.1 GCA_022614795.1 Planctomycetaceae bacterium
AGGCACTCTGTTTCAACCTGCTAAATGACTCCTCGGACGACGCCATCGGCTGGACCGCCGTACCGGTCGAGGGCAAGCCAGCATCGGAAAGTCCCTGGGTCATCGCGCCGCGGCCGTGTGCTGATGGCAAGAATGGCGAGCCGTTTTATTACAGCCTGCCCAAGGGGGAGCAGCGGACCGGCATCTATCGCTCGGCGGCCTTTGAAATTCCCGAAAAGCTCAGCTTCTGGTGTGCAGGGCATAGCGGCTTTCCGGCTAGGCCGCTGAACGACGGAAACTACGTTCGTCTGCGGGACGCAACGACGCACGCGGTCCTGGCCGAGTCGCGCCCGCCGCGGAACGATGTGGCCCAGCTCGTCGAGTGGGATTTATCGAAATACGTGAAGGGCGACGGCGATACACCCTCACCCCAACCCTCTCCCAAAGGGAGAGGGGGTTATATCGAACTCATCGACGGCGATACGGCTGATGCGTACGCCTGGCTGGCGGTTGGCCGCTTCTCGCTGGCGGGGCTGAATCCCAGCGATACGGCCAAAAAGCAACAGCTCGCAGCCGAAATCATCGGCAAACTCAAGCTCCATACGCTGCGGCCGCAACTGGCAACGCTCGTCGCCGCACCCAGCACCGACGGCGCGGCCCGGGCCGCGATCGGCCAGGCGCTGGTGGCGCTTGACCCCGACAGCCGGGCGGCCGCGCTCGTGACGGCGCTTAACGATCCATCCATTCCGGACGCCAATCGCGTGAAAATGGGCTACGCCATTACGGTCGATGCCGACCAGGAATACGTCGACAACCTCCGCGAAGTGATGAAACGCGCTCCGTCGCGGCTGCAAACGACGCTGGCCGAGACCCTGGCCGGCGATGCCACGGGAGCCGACGCGCTGCTGGCTCTCGTCGAATCTGGGCACGCCTCGCCGCGGCTGCTTCTGGCGTCAACGGTCACCAGCAAGTTCGCCACGCTCAAAGACACCATGCTCGACGAGCGCGTGTCGGCCGTGACCGCCAAACTGCCTCCCGTCAGCGAAACGCTCGACAAGCTCATGGCCGAGCGGCGGATCGGCTTTGCCAAGGCGACGCCCAACCTCGAGCGCGGCCAGGCGATCTTCACCAAGCACTGCGCCGCCTGCCACCAGATCGCCGGCAAAGGGAGTGTCGTCGGCCCGCAGCTCGACGGCATCGGCGGCCGCGGCCTCGACCGGATCATCGAGGACCTGCTCGATCCCAACCGCAACGTCGATGTGGCCTTCCGCACCACGACGCTTCGCCTCGACGACGGGCGCGTCCTTTCGGGCCTGTTCCGCCGCGCCGAAGGGGCGCAGCTCGTCTTCGCCGACAATCAGGGGAAGGAATTCACGGCCCTCAAGGACGAAATCAGCCAGGAGCAGAAGACGGCCCTCTCGCTGATGCCGGCCAATGTGCCCGAGATTGTGTCGGCCGAAGAGTTCAATGATTTGGTCGGCTGGCTGCTGAGTCAACGCAAGTAGGCATTTGGAGTGCGGGGACTTGTCACCGCTTTGGGAAGAGGTCTCCCAGATCCCAAAGCGGCGACGAGTCGCCGCACTCCAAAGTACCTATACCGCCGCTTTCCCAAAGATCATCCGCCCGGCGCTCGTTTGCAGCACGCTCGTGACGCTGATCTTGACCTCCTTGCCGATGTGCTCGCGGCCCCCTTCGACCACGATCATCGTGCCGTCGTCCAGGTAGCCCACCCCCTGGCCGATCTCTTCGCCCGGCTTGACGATCCGCACATTCAGCGACTCGCCCGGCAGGAACACGGGCTTCAGCGAATTCGAAATGTCGTTCAGGTTGATTACCTGCACGTTGTGCAGCCGGGCGACCTTGTTGAGGTTGTAGTCGCCGGTGACGATCTTTCCTTCGAGATGCTTGGCGAGGAGCACCAGCTTCATATCGACCGCCTGGCCGGCGAATTCGGGCAGGTCGCGGTCGTAGATCTTCAGATCGACGTTCTCGTTGGTCCGCAGGCGATTGAGGATGTCCAGGCCCCTCCGGCCGCGGGCCCGCCGCAGCTTGTCGCTCGAATCGGCGATCCCTTGCAGCTCCGAAAGGGCAAACCGCGGGAGGATGAGCTGGTTGTCGAGAACGTTCGTCTCCACCAGGTCGGCGATACGGCCGTCGATCACCACGCTCGTGTCGAGGACATACGGCTTGAGGCCCTTGACCTCCTTGGCGAACTCGACGTACGGAATGATGAAGCGGAAGTCGTCCTTCGTCTGCAAGAGCAGGCTGATGCAGGCGTAGCACAGCACCATCCCCAGGACCAATTGCAGGGCGGCCCGAATGGCTTGGGCCGTTTCAATCGGATACGTGCCCGGTTCATCGATCGGCGGCAGAAGGGGCGTGAGGGCGAGCATCAGGATGTAGGTCAGAAATGCGCCAACTACCAGGCCCACGTACACGGCTGAGATGATGTCGATCTGCTTGCGGGGGATGAAGATATCGACGGCGATCACAATCCCCGCCAGCGCGAGCACGCCCAGAAACGCCAGCCACGGCAGCCACGGCGCGCCGCGGTCCTGTGCCAGGTTGACCATCAAGGTGGCAATGCCGATGGCGACAAGAAAGAAAGCGATCCGCAATACAAAGAGCTGCATCGAAGTGACGGCCCAAGCGAAGGCGATCCCGCCAGTGTTCCGCGAGAATAAGCGATCCAGTATAACCAGCCCCTCCCTAAAGGGACTAGCCCCCGCTCAGCTGGCGAAGTGTTGCGCGTATTGCTGGTCGCAGTAGCGATCGGTCATGCCCGCCAGATAATCGCCGATCGCCCGGGGCAGGCCGACTGCCTTCGCCCGCTGCCGGAAACGCGGCGGCGCCAGCTCGGGCCGCGTCTGATAGCCGGCGAACATCTTCTTCAGTCGCCCTTGTGCTTGGACGCGCTGGGCGATAAGCCGCGGATGGCGATAGACCTGGTCATAGAGGAACCGTTCCAACTCGCGCTTCTGCTCGGCCAGTTCGCTACTGGGGCCAATCCGCAGTGGCAGCTTGCGAATTTCTTCCGCCGTCGCTGAGCCGGCCTCTGCCAGGACCCGGCTGGCGTGGGCCAGCACGTCGCCGACCTGGCGATCGATCAACTGGTGCACGACCGCCTTGCGGAGCGGATCGTCGGGCAAGTCGGCATATTGCCGGCGGACAAGCGCCAGGGCTTCGCGGACCAGTCCGTGCTCGGCCAATTCACTGAGCGTCACCAGGCCCAGCTTCACCGCGTCGTCGGTGTCGTGCGCGTCGTAGGTCATGCTGTCGGCTGCTTCGACCACTTGCACTTCTAGCAGCGGGGCCAGGCCCGCGGCGGCATAAGCGGCTGACTTCTCCGCCCGCGTCGCCTGTCCCTCGAGCACTTCGAGCGAGAGATTGAGACCCGGAAAGGCCGGATAGCGCGACTCCAGCTCTTCCGCGATCGTCAGGGCGTAGCGGTTGTGCGAGAAGCCGCCTTCCCAGCGCAGGCACTCGTCGAGGGCGTCCTCGCCGGCATGGCCGAAGGGCGGATGGCCGATGTCGTGAAACAGGGCCAGGGCCTCGATCAGGTCCTCATTCAGCCGCAAGGCCCGGCCGATCGTGCGGGCGATCGACGCGACCTCGTGCGTATGCGTCAGCCGCGTGCGGTGATAGTCACCCATTTCGCCGGTAAACACCTGCATCTTTCCGCTTAGCCGGCGGAACGCGCTGGAATGGACGATCCGGTCGCGGTCGCGCTGAAAAGGCCCGCGGTAGGGATGTTCCGGCTCAGGGTGCGTGCGGCCGCGCGAGTCGGCGCTGTGCATGGCAAAGCTGGCCAGCAAGGCGGCTTCGCGCTCGGCGGTGGTTTGAATATTCGGCGTCTGAAGGTTGGCCATTTCCTCTATCTATAGCGGCTGGAGCGGTGGCAGGGGCAGGCCAATCCGGGGAAACACGATCATCCTGAGTGAAATGCATCCTAACTTTTTCTGTGGCGTCTCGTATGGCCCGTGTAACAGGTGCCTCGTGATTCAGTTCAAAATGCCCCCATGTTGCTCGTGCTGCCTGGCCGACGAGGCAACGCAGTCGTGGCGCATCGAGTCCGAAACGACCGCGGTGGGGGACAATGGGAAAAACATCAGCAGATTCAATTGGGTGCACGTTCCGCTGTGCAGCAAATGCCATCGCCATCTCTGGCTGCAATGCTGGCTGTTCGCGCTCGTCGGCATCGTGTTGGGCGCAGTCGCCACGGGGATGATGCTCCATTACGGTCCGCAATTGCTCGCGAACTATCGGGTCCTGTCTCCCAGGTTTATGGCCGTGATGACGATCGGCAGCGGCGGCATCATCGCTTGGGGCGTGGGCTACACTCTGCGGAAGGGGCTGGTAGACGGCGCTTTGGCCATCTACCAGCACAAGGAGGGCCGGATCGTGTTTGGCAACCAGCGCTTCCAGGAACTGTTTGACGAGGCCAATCCCTACGTGCGCAAGACGCGGCGCAGCTCGCTGGGCATCTAGCGAACCGCATGCGGTAGGGTGCATGAGCAAGCCCAGCGGCATCGTGCATTTCGCACGCGACGTGACGGGCTTGCGAAATGCACCAGATAGTCGCGTGCTCATGCACCCTACGCGCGCTGCGCCAATTGCAAACGGCATTTGCGGATGTGATCCAGGCGCGGGCTCATTCGCGGCGCTCGCTCGGGCTACGTGGATTCTTACCTGCCCACGTTGGCAAACAGGCGGTACATCGCCTCCAGATACTGCTCGGCTTCGGCCGGCGGCATCACCAGCGGCGGGCTGACCCGAATCACCTTGCCGGCCAGCGGCCCGAGCAGATGGATCGCCCTGCCCTGCGAATCGCCCAAGTAGCACACCTCGACGCAGGCCCGCGCGACCGCGTCGGCCGGCATCTGGCCGATCGCGCGGCACTCGATCCCCCACACGACTCCCTCGCCGCGGATGTTGGCGACCGCGGGCAACTCGGTGAGCCGCAACAGCCCGCGCTCGATGACGCGCGACAGCTTGCCCGCCCGGTCGAGGACGTCGGTCGATTCATATTCGTCGAGCGTGGCAAGCACGGCGGCGCACGCCAGCGGATTGGCGCTCCAGGTGTCGGAGCCTTCGCCGAATTGCAGGGCGGCAAAGAGATCGGCCCGGCCGACCGCGGCGCTGACCGCGACGCCGTTGCCCAATCCCTTGCCCAGCACGACGATGTCGGGCTCGACGCCGTACTCGGTGAACGCGAACAGCGAACCCGTGCGGCCGAAGTTGGCCTGCACCTCGTCGAGA
>JAKEHX010000296.1 GCA_022614795.1 Planctomycetaceae bacterium
CCCTCAACGAGCGAATCGCCCTGCGCATCGACCAATCGCCAGTAGCCATTGGCGATCAGTCTGGGCGCCAATTCGCCTTGCTCGGCCGTCGTCCCGCGCACCTGCCGCCGCAGCTTCAGGTGCTTGCCCGCCAGATCTTCTTCGACCACGTCAGGCTGGAGAAACCACCAGCAGCCGACCGAGGCCAGCGTGATCACGGCAAGCAGCGTCCGCAGGCTGAATTGCGAGAAGAATCGTAGCCAGCGTCGCCGCGGCCGCACCGCCTGGGAACCGATAGCTTGCGGCTCGCTCATGGCTGTTGCTCCGGTTCGCTCAGCAATCGTGCAGCGTTATTCGGAACCCAGAACGGGTCTGAATCGACGGGAATCGCGTTCCCCCGCTCGTCGATATCGACGGCATGGATCGGCGGCTCGAGGTCCAGCTGCAGCCGTTCCAGTTCAATGGCCCAGGCGCGCCGCTCCAGCTCGCGCCGCGGCGTTTTTCCCGTCCGCAGCTCGGTGAGGTAGTCGGCGATGCGCTCGTGCGTGACTCGATCGGCGCTTACCGCGAGCCAGTCCGATGGAAACTCCTTGATCGCGCAAATACCATCCTGGATATTGCTCGCGACGTCAGGCCCAACTCCGGCGACTAACTTCTCCGCGACCTGCTCCAGGGTTTGCGTGCCGCCCCGCAGCAGGTCCGTAAGGCGGTACATCCGCAGCGGAAACAGCTCTAGCGCGTAATCGCGGCGGTCGGTGCTCGTGATCAATAACACGCCGTCCCGCACGACGAAGCTTGCGCTGCTCGGTTCCAGCAGTTGCTGGAGCGTCCGGGCCAGGGTTTCGCCGCGCGACGAATGCGTCACGATCCGCGTCGGCCAATAGCGCACGCTGTCGAGTGCCGGCCGATCGAAGACCAGTTGGACGCCGAGCTTGTCGGCCAATCGGCAGAGAGCCCATTCCAGCGGCTCGCCGCAAATATCGACATCGACGGCTTCACATAGGACTTTTTCCAAACGGGCATCGCCCGCCGCACCGCGGATGTCCACGACCCACGGCTCGAGCATGCGGCCCCGCCCCATGTCCAGGCAGTGCTCTTCGAGCGCGGCGATCAGCCGCTCGGTGTCGCGGTGGCCGTCGTGCGTGTGGCAAATCACGAGCAGGCCGCGGAACTCCTTGATCGACGCCGGCCCGCCGACATCAGACCAGGCTTCCGGGGTGATCAGGGTGGTGAGCGAATCAATTAGCGAATCGGGATCAGCAATCCCCAAATCGCGATCGAGCATGGGCCGCACGTCATACACCCGGATGAGCATGTTGTGGGGCGACTCGGCATCCTCGGGGGTGGTGATCAGCAGCACTTCGTCGCGAACTGCATGGGTCAGGCCCAGCGGATCCAAGAGCAGCCGCAAGCGAGTTTCCAGCGGCGCGCTCGCCAGGTTGCACGTGACTGGCGCGTCGGTACGCACACCTGCTTCTTCCAGTTCCCTGGCGGCAAGCACGATCGGCAATCCCAACTGGTGGGCCAGCTTCGCCACCGCTTTGTTCAGCGGCTCGTCAATGAAAGAGAAATGAATCTCGCGGGCAAGAGCCGCTTGTAGTTGCTTGGCGCGGGGCGATTCCTCGGCAATCCCCAGCGCGAGCGGATGCGACTGGTAGGCCAGTGCGCGGCGCAGATTCGCCAGCAGCGATTCGATCTGGGCGTGGACTTCGTGCGTTTGCGATAAGAGGAGCCAGCCGTCCAGCGCCTCAATGCTCCCCGGGCCGCCCACATCGACCCACGATTCGGGGGCGACCGAGGTCGTGATCAGGTCGATGAGCGGGTCGTAGTCGCCAAGGGGCGCGGGGTCCACTGGCCAATCGATCAGGTCGTGGACCGGATGGGCCACGAGCAGCATCTTGTCGGGCGACTCGGCGTCCTCGGGCGTCGTTACGATGAGTGCCTCGTGTTCAACGACGTAGGTCAACTCGAATTCATCGAGCATTCGGCGCAGTGCCGCCGTGAGCGAGATATCGGTCAGCGACACCGTCACCAGGGTGTCCGTAGAGACGCCGGCTTCGTGCAGTTTCTGGGAATGGAGCAACATGGGGATGCCATGCCGCCGGGCCAGCTGGTCGATCAGCTGGCTGAGCGGCATGTGGGCCACGACAATCTGCGTTGGCTCGGCTAGTGCGGCCATGATTCGCTGCTCGCTGGGCGACTTCAGAAAAGGAGCGATCGGAACCGAGGCGTACGATTCTGGCGGACTTCGCAAACTGCCCAGCGTCATCAGCAGCTGGCGGATTTGCCGGTGCGCGTGCTCGGTTTGCACGATCACCAGTCCACCCGGCACAGCCTCGCAATGGGCGCCGCCGCCCACGTCGTCCCACGACTCGGGCTGGACGATCGTGGTGACCATCTCCTGCCAGTCGTCGCTCGTCACCGCTCCGGCTGCGAAATCGGGCTGCGGCAACGGGTAGACGACGGCCCGCAGCTCGTTTTGATCGCGCAAGCTATTAAGGCCTGCGATCACGACCCGCCTTTCTTCGACGTCGTAGCCCAGGCCGAGCGGCACCAGGAGCATTTCGAGCGCCGACCGGGCGGAGAACCGGCCGCGGACCCAAGTGAGCGGCGTCTGGGGCTTAACCCCCTCTGCCTCCAGACCTTTTGCGTCGAGTTCGACCTCCAGTCCCGTGGCTCGATGAATCGCCTCGGGCAGCTCGTACAGGGCCAGCCAGCGGTCAGTCAGCTCGATCGGCCGATCGAGAGCCGCGTGAGCCGCCTCGATCCGCCGCTGGCGTTCAAATTCGTCGGCCCGGCGCGCGGCGTCGAAAGAGGTCTGCCGCCAGTGCAAAAGGCCAATTGCAGCGGCCCACAGCAAGGCCACGATCAGAAACAGGGACCACAGTCGCATAGCACTCGCTTTTGCGGGCATATGAACCGCCCGCCCGGGCCAAGTGTCCCTGATTCTGGACCCGGTGCTGCAACTATCGGGACCCCTTTTAAAAAGTCAAGTGCAAGGCCGATTTCGCATTTCAGATTTCAGATTTCAGATTGAAATCTCCTTCCGCGACCCCCGCTCGCCGAATCATTCCCAATCGTCAAAAATGCAGTTTGCCTGCTCGCCAAATCTGAAATCTGAAATCCTAAATTCCCCCCCATGTCCCGCATCGTTCTAGCCATGTCCGGCGGCGTTGATTCGAGCGTCGCCGCGCACCTCTTGCGGGAGGCGGGGCACGAAGTGATCGGCGTCTTCATGCGCCACGGCGAAGAGGCCCAAGAGGCCTGTGCCGTCGATGGGCCGCCCGGGTTTCAGCTGCCGATATTCAACCCGCGCGCAGATCACAAGCAGGGTTGCTGCTCGGCCAGCGATGCCGAGGATGCCCGCCGGGTCGCCGATCGGCTGGACATTCCGTTTTATGCCCTGAACCTCCAGGCCGAATTCCGCCAGATCATCGACTACTTCGTGGACGAATACACGCGCGGCCGCACGCCCAACCCCTGTGTCCAGTGCAACAATTGGCTCAAGTTCGGCAAGCTGTTCGACTATGCCGACAGCGTGGGGGCCGAGTTCGTCGCGACGGGGCACTATGCCCGGCTGAGTAGCAGGCACACTCCGTGTGCCGTTGCCGACGCCGGACGGCACACGGAGTGTGCCTACAACGACGACGGACCGCAGTTGCTACGTGGCATCGACGATGGCAAGGACCAGTCGTATGTCCTGTTTGGCATCGACCGCAAGCTGCTCGCGCGGATGCTGCTCCCGGTCGGCAGTTACCGCAAGCCGCAGATTCGCGAGCTGGCGGCCAAGATCGGCCTGCGCGTCGCCGACAAGAAAGACAGCCAGGAGATTTGCTTTGTCACCAGTGGCAAGCACGACGAGTTCGTTCGCCAGCTGCGGCGCGGCGCCAGTACGTCGGGCGAGATCGTGACGACCGACGGCCGCGTGGTCGGCAGGCACCCCGGCATCGAGCGGTTCACGATCGGCCAGCGGAAGGGGCTGGACGTCGCCATGGGCGAGCCCCATTTCGTCGTCCGCATCGATCCCGATTCGCGGCAAGTGGTGATCGGCCGGCACGAGGAGCTGGCCCGCGGCGAGCTGACCGCCGCCAATTGCAATTGGCTCGCCGACCCGCCCGGGGGCCCCTTCGCGTGCCAGGCCAAGATCCGCTACAACAGCCCCCCTGCCGCGGCGACCGCCGAAATCCTGCCCGGCAATCGCCTCGGCGTTCGCTTCGCCCAGCCGCGGCACGGCGTGGCGCCGGGCCAGGCGGTCGTTCTGTACGACGGCGACCGCGTGCTCGGCGGCGGGTGGATTGAATAGAGGTGTTTCAAAAAACGTAGCTGAAGTCGCCAGACTTCAGGAAATCGCGCCGGAACTCTGGCGTTTTTTCTGCTACGGAATTCGGCCCACGCCGAACTGGTCGCCATTGGCCGCCGGCTTGCCACCTGCGAAGTGGATTTCGACCATCTTCTCGCTGTGGACTTCGCGGCCTTGCTCGTCGGTGAGGTAGGCGAGTGTCTTCTTTGCGGCCGTATCAATCACTTCGCCCGTTGAAGGGTAGGCGTACTTGCCGTCGAGGCTGAACGTGATCCAGCCCGGCTGCTCACGGAGGGCGATGCTCTCCTTTTGTTTGGGCGGCTCGGCTGTGTTCATTGAAGCAGTGTTGTCGAACACGTGGACCCGCTGGTTGGCCGCGTCGACGACCCAGATTTCCCGCTCGTCGGGCGTCAAACCGATGCCGTGGCTTGGGCAGCCGTGACGCTTGACCATGCCGCGCTCGAAGCCCTGAACCTCGACGCGGTGGAGCTTTTTGCCGGTTTCGAGGTCGCCGATCTCAAAACCCAGGCAGTCGTTGACGCAGATATAGGCCCGCGTGCCATCGGCGCTTGTCGTGAACGGCCGGATGGCGCCGGAGAACGGGCCAACCTCCTTGATCACTTTGTGCGAGGCCGTGTCGGCCACGAATAACAGCGGCGATTTGAGACCACCGAGGTACATCCGCGAGCCGTCGCGGCTGACGACGGTGTTATGGGCCCCGCTTTTGGTGACAATCTCGGTGATCCACTTGCCGCTGGCGGCGTCGATGACGTTCCAGGTGTCCTTCTCAAACGACGGGACATAGATCGTGCGGCCGTCGGGCGTGATCGACATCCGGTCGGTGCCGTTGGGCGGTTCGATTTCCCATACCGTCTTCTCCGTCACGAGGTCCAGGCAGAACAGCTTCGACCGGGTCGTGAAGTAGAGCCGACTTGTCGCGGCACAAGCGCAGACCCCCTTGATGTTGTCGGGCATTTCCTCGCGGCTGGCGGGCGTGGCGATGCGGCGGACGAACTTGTGGCCGGAGTCGATGTCGAAGACCAGAATGCCCGCCCCACCGAATTCCAGGTAATTGCGAATGCCGGGGCAGACGACGTAGAGATAGCGGTTTGGCGGCGACTCGGCCGTGGAACCAACCTGGCCAAGCAGGGCCAGCAGAATCAGGAGAGCGAGCGAGCAGCGGCTGGACATGGCGAACTCCTCGAGTGAATTCGCTTTAGCGTCGCCGATCAAACGCTGGGGATCAACAAAAAAATGGAGGACAGGAAAATGAGGATGCAGAGTTCACCGATCATTCTGCCCGCATTCTTCTGTCCCCTGTTTGCAGGCGATGGCAGAATAATGCGGGCAGAATGATCGTACGCTCCACCATTGGTCTGCCCATTTTTCTGTCGCTTTCGGTCACAAACACAATCAGCCGTGACCTTACTGACCGAGCAACGACTGGAGTTTGGCAAGCACGTCCGCGACGATCGACTTTGGCAGCTGGCAAATGAATGTCGAGCTTCGACCAGCCCAATCGACGCTCTTCACATGATCGGACAGGATCACGCCGGCCACTTTGAGCCCTGGCGGAATCGCTACCTCAAACGGATAACCCTTCGTTTGATTTGTGATGGGACACACCACGATCAACCCGACGGTCCGGTTATAGTCCGATGCGGACAGGACCAGCGCGGGACGTCGCCCGGCCTGCTCCTTGCCGACTTGTGGATCAAAGTCGAGCCAGACGACATCGCCAAGTCGTGGCGGAGACGTAACTTTCTTGGCTACCATGCCTCTTGCCCCACGGCCGACCCCCAATCGGTTTCCGAATGCCGATTCTCGTCAGTCACCTGCGCTAAAAGGTCCGCAAGCGAGTAACGCGGCTGGCTGCGAGGTCGGACAATGATCGCCCCGTTTTCGACAGCGATATCGACCGGAGTTTGATCCTTGATTGCCGCCGAGTCGGCAAGTTCGCGCGGAATGACTACCGTCAGATCCCCGCCCACTTGTTGTACGTGCGTTTGCATAAAGATTGGAACTCCAAGGCTACTCGCCAAGTTACCTTGCTCTGCGGCGGAATGCAAAGCTCAAGAAACACC
>JAKEHX010000297.1 GCA_022614795.1 Planctomycetaceae bacterium
GAGCATTCCTCCCCCAGCGAGCTGGCCAACCGCAACGAACAGCTCCTGCGACTGGCTGACGCCTTGCAACAGCTGCCGCCCGACCAGCGGACCGCGGTCGTGCGGCATCACTTGCAGGGGGCTACGCTGGCCGAGGTGGCCGGCGAAATGAAACGCTCCAAAGAGGCCGTTGCCGGTTTGCTCCACCGAGGATTGACGAAATTACGCGACTTGCTCTGTGACCATTCCACCGGATGGCCATCACACCTAATCCCCCATGATCGAGCACGCGGACCAGGCTGACCGGGAAGAGCGGCTCAACCGCGTGCTCGCTGAGTATCTCGAAGCCGCCGAAACCGGCACGGCGCCCGACCGAACGACTTTGCTGGCCCAGCATGCGGACTTGGCCGGCGACCTCGACGCCTTCCTCGCGGCCCGCGACCAGGTCGATGAGTTTGCGGCCCCCTTTCGGCGCGAGGCGTTCCCGACGCCCACTCCCGGCAAGCCGCGCCCCTTTGGCGACTATGATCTGCTGGCCGTGGTCGGCCGCGGCGGCATGGGGGTCGTTTACCGGGCGCAGCAGAAAAGCCTGGATCGCCGCGTCGCCGTCAAGCTCATTCATCCCTCCCGCCGGCTCGCTGCCGACGACGTGCAGCGCTTTCGCAACGAAGCCGAAGCCGCCGCTCAGCTCGACCACGCGGGCATCGTCCCCATCTACGAAGTGGGCGAGCACGACGGGCAGCTCTTCTTCAGCATGCGGCTGATCGAAGGGGGCAGCCTGGCCCGGCTGAAGGACCGCAAGCTCCCCGTGCGCGAAGCGGCTGAACTGGTGGCCGCCGTGGCCCATGCCGTGCAGCACGCCCACGAGCGCGGAATCCTCCATCGCGACCTGAAGCCTTCGAACATCCTGCTCGACGGCGCGGGCCGGCCCTACGTGGCCGATTTCGGGCTCGCCAAGCAACTGCATTTCGACGCCGAGTTGACACAAACCGGGGCCCTCGTCGGCACGCCCGCCTACATGGCCCCCGAGCAGGCAGCGCCAACTCCCTTTCCTTCCGTCGCACCGGGGAAAGATCGGACCCGCCAGGCCACCACCGCCGTCGATATCTACGGCCTGGGCGCCATTCTCTATGCGCTGCTGACCGGCCAGCCCCCGTTCCGCGGCCAGTCGCCGCTCGACACGCTCGCCCTGGTCACCGGGCACGAGCCTGTCCCTCCCAGCCGCTGCAATGCCAACGTCGATCGCGACCTGGAAGCGATCTGCCTGAAGTGCCTGGAGAAAGAGCCCGCGCGGCGGTTCCGCACGGCGGCGGATGTGGCGGCCGATTTGGAGCGCTGGCTCGCTGGCGAGCCTACTACCGCCCGGCCCCTCGGCCAGTTCGACCGCGCAGGCCGCTGGTGCCGCCGCAATCCCGCCCTGGCGCTCATGGCCGGAGCGATCGTCTCTTTGCTGTTGGCCGGAATCACCGCCCTCGGTTTTGGCCTCGTCGCCGTCGCCGATGCCCGCCAGCAAGCCAGGCTGCACCAGCAAGCCGCCGACGAGCGCGCCGCGCAGCTCCGCATCCGCGAATATGCCAGCGACATGGGACGCGCCTATCAGCACTGGCGTCAGGCCAACGCGAAAGAAACGTCTGCCCTGCTCGACCGATATACGCCTCGCCAAGGCGAGGCCGATCTCCGCGGCTTCGAATGGTACTTCCTGCGCGGCCTGTTGCCCGATCGCTACCCGGAACGGGCCGTGTGCCGTGGTCACACCCATATCGTGTATATGGCCGCCCTCTCTCCGGATGGGCGGATGATCGCCAGCGGCGGCGCGGACTACCACATTCGCCTCTGGGACGCCGCCACGGGCGAGTGCCTGACGGTCCTCGATCCACCGCACGCAGACGACGTCAATTGGTTGGCCTTTTCGCCCGATGGACGCACCCTCGTTTCTGCCGGTGACGACAACGCCATCCGCCTGTGGAGTGTCGCGGACCGCCGCCAGACGGTCGTGCTCGCCAATCCCTCGCCGGTCGTCGAGTGCGCCGTGTTCTCTCCCGATGGCGCCACACTCGCCACGGCGGGCAGCGACTGCATCATCCGGCTCTGGAACGTTGCCGAGCGCCGCATCGAGTTCACCTTGACGAGCCACCAGCCTGTCAATCAAGGAACGCGCGTTGCCGGCATCGAAATGCTGGCCTGGTCGGGCGACGGCAAGCTCCTCGCTTCCGCCGGGCACGACGGCTATGTGGTCATCCACAACGTTGCCTCGCGCGAAGTCCAGCGTCGGTTGGAAGTGGGCAGCAACGTGCTCGCGGTGGCCTTTGCGCCCGACAACCGCCGTGTCGCCGTTGGCGAACGAGAAGGGGAAGTCTCGCTCTGGAACGTTGACGGCTCGCGCGTGTGGAGAGCCTGGGAGCACATCAGCTCGGTCCGCGACCTCCACTTTCTCCGCGACGACACCGGACGCGATTTGTTGCTCTCTTGCAGCGACGACGGCACCGTCCGCTCGTGGGACGCCGAAAATGGCGCCGACCGCGATCAGCTCGTCTGCGGCCAAAAGCGCATCTGGTCGCTCGACGCCACGCAGGACGGCCAGACGCTCGTGACGGCCGGGGAGGATCACACGGTCAAGGTCTGGGACCGTGTGCAAATCATGAATAAGCATGCACTCTCCCTGCGCCCGCCGGAGTTTGGCGTCATTTTGTCCCTGAAATATTCGCCGGACGGCCGCACCCTGGCGATGGGCGATCGATCGGGTTGGATCGGCCTGTGGGATGTCCGCTCCCAGCAAATGGGCCCGCTCTTGAAGGGGCATCCGGAAGAGGTGTGCAATCTCGCTTTTTCTCCCGACAGCCGCTCTTTGGCCTCGGGCGTTTATCAGGACCAGATCGTGGTCTGGCAGCTCGCTCCGGACCGCTCTCCTGCGCCCGGGCCGGACGATGTGCTGCTACGCGAAGTCCTGAAGAATCATGATGCCGCGGTGTTTGCCGGCGCTGGTGGCCTGGTGACTGCCTCCGATAACGAACTCGTACTCCTGGACTGGCCATCGCTCCAGGTCCGCCGAAGACTGCCACGCGACGAGACTCTCGGGCCCACCCGCATGGACACGCGCAGTCTGGCC
>JAKEHX010000298.1 GCA_022614795.1 Planctomycetaceae bacterium
CGAAGAACAAGAGGTCCGACGTGTCATAGTCGGTGCTCACCGTCTCGGGATTGCTGTTGACCATGACCGATTCGATGCCCAGCTCGCGGAGGGCGAAGCTGGCGTGGCAGCAGCAATAGTCGAACTCGATTCCCTGGCCGATGCGGTTGGGCCCGCCGCCCAGAATCATCACGCGCTGCTTGCCGGGCAGCTTCGGCGGCGTCTCGTCCTCGTCTTCATAGGTGCTGTAATAGTACGGCGTGTACGCCTCGAACTCGGCCGCACAGGTATCGACCGACTTGTAAGTCGGCACGATGCCGCGGCTCTTGCGGTTTTCGCGGACGTCCATCTCGCTCGTCCGCCAGAGTGTGGCGAGCTGCCGGTCGGAAAAGCCGAACTGCTTGGCGCGGCGGAAGGTCGGCGTGTCGATCCGGTGCAGATCGCCAATCGCCCGCAATTCGTCCTCCATGCGGACCAGCGCGAAAAGCTGGTCCAGGAACCAGGGGTCGATCTTGGTCAGCTCATAGATCTGTTCGCCAGTCATCCCGGCTTTGATCGCATAGCGCAGGTACCAGACGCGTTCGGCATTGGGCACCGAAAGCTTCGCCCGGATGTCGTCTTCGCTGGGCTGCTCCGGCGTCCCCCACTTGTCTTTGCCATCGCAGCCGAATCCAAACGCACCGACCTCCAGGCCGCGGAGCGCCTTCTGAAACGACTCCTTGAACGTCCGGCCGATCGCCATCGTCTCGCCGACGCTCTTCATTTGCGTGGTCAGCGTCGAATCGGCTTCGGGGAACTTCTCGAAGGCGAACCGCGGGACCTTGGTGACCACGTAATCGATTGTCGGCTCGAAACAGGCCTTGGTTTTCCGCGTGATGTCGTTGGCCAGCTCGTGCAGTCGGTAGCCGACGGCCAGTTTGGCGGCAATCTTGGCGATGGGAAAGCCGGTCGCCTTACTGGCCAGGGCCGAGCTGCGGCTGACACGGGGGTTCATCTCGATGACGATCATCCGCCCGGTCCGCGGGTGCGTGGCGAACTGGATGTTTGAGCCCCCCGTTTCGACGCCGATCTCGCGGATGACGGCCAGGCTGGCGTCGCGCATCCGCTGATATTCCTTGTCGGTCAGGGTCTGGGCCGGGGCCACGGTGATCGAATCGCCGGTGTGCACTCCCATCGGGTCGAAATTCTCGATGGAGCAGATGATGACGACATTGTCGTCCATGTCGCGCATCACCTCCATTTCGTACTCTTTCCAGCCGAGAATGCTCTCTTCGATGAGCACCTCGTGAACGGGCGACTGGTCGAGGCCGCGGCGGACGAGCGTGTCGAACTCGGCCTGGTTGTAGGCGATGGCCGAGCCCGAGCCGCCCAGCGTGAAGCTGGGGCGCACGACCGCCGGCAGTCCGACCATTTCCATCACCTGCCGGGCGTGTGCGACCGTTTTCACCGTTTCGCCGCGGCAGCATTCCAGGCCGATCTTCTCCATCGCTGCTTTGAACTGGGCCCGGTCCTCGGCCTTGTCGATGACCGCGGGCCTGGCCCCGATCATTTCCACGCCGTACTTATCCAGCACGCCGTGGCGGGCCAAGTCCATCGCCAGGTTGAGGCCGGTCTGGCCGCCGAGCGTGGGCAGAATCGCGTCGGGCCGCTCTTTGGCGATCACCTTCTCGACCAGCTCCCAGGTCAGCGGCTCGATGTAGGTCCGCTCGGCCATGTCGGGGTCGGTCATGATTGTGGCCGGGTTGCTGTTGACCAGGACCACTTCGTAGCCCTCTTCGCGAAGGGCTTTGCAGGCTTGCGTGCCGGAATAGTCGAACTCGCAGGCCTGGCCGATGACGATGGGCCCGGAGCCGATGAGCAGGATCTTCTTGATATCGGTGCGTTTGGGCACGGCGCGGAGCGTCCTTCGCGGGCGTTCGACGAGCGCGCACAACGACCGGCGGCCGAAGTGCGTGGCGTGTAAAATCTATGGAAATTAACATTCGAGGCCCCGCGGCGGCAAGGGGCGGATGCGGGAACTTTCGTTGACCCCCCTACATCCGAACCGAACTGAGATTTTTGGTGTCGGTCTCGAAAGCCAAGGCGCCGCTGCCACTAGCCACTTATGCCCCAATTGATTGCCGAGCGAGTTTCGATTCCGCGACTTCACGATACGCCCATTCGTGACTTGTCTTCCGCGCAGAAGCTGTTTGAACAAGTTGTTTTTGAACGTGCGTAGGAAACAAATCTGTGGTTCAGTTTACAGGCGTACCACATCGGATTTCGGCCTTCGGAGTGTGGGACTACCTACGCCACGAACATCGAGCTCATCATCAGCCAGCGGGCGGTCAGCAGCGTGAGGATCAGGCAGATCCACCAGGCGGCGAGCTGGGCCTTGCAGTATTTCCGCAGATAGAACAAGAGGCCAACGGAAATTGCGGTCGCGCCCGCCTTGAACGCGATCAGCTTAAGCGGGTCCTCGATGAGCCGGCTGCCGAGCGGGTTCAGCTCCAGCATCTGGCCGGCCTGACCGGCGAGGATCGTCCAGGCGAGGTCGAGAGCGGAATACGCGACGACTAGCACCAGCGACCAGTTCAGCACGCGCAGGGCGAGCGGGCTGGCGTCGGTATCGAGCGATTTGGCGCCCACGGGCGGCCGGTGCGAGAGCAAGTGGCCAAAGCCGAGCACGGCGGCGACCATGCCGGCGAGCGTTAGCGGATAGGAAAAGTCATGCAAGCGGCGCGTGGCGGCCAACGCGGCCTCTGACTCGCGCTGGGCCCGGGCGAAGACTTCGACATAGGCGGACACCCGCGTCACAAACTCCGGCGTCGGCGCGAAATCGGCGATCCACTGGTCCCAAAGACCCACGTCCAGATCGCTCGGCAACTGATCGCGCAAGGCAACCGGACGCGCGCCGGCGACGGCTTCGAGGCCAGCCAACTTGCAGAGCAACTCACACTGGGATGCAGGGTCGGCGATCACGACCAACGGCTGATCGGGGAGCGACACGACCACTTGCGGCACTGTCAGTTGCGTGGCGATTTCGAGCCCCAGGTTTCTGGCGAGTTGTTGCGGTGCTGGCCGCCATGATCGCGGGTGGTCCGCTTCATTCACCGAGCGGCACAAGACGGGACGATCGTTGACCACCAGCCGCCCGTCTTCAATGCGCATCGTCAAAGGCAGGGGAATATACTCGCCATCGACAAACAAAAGTCCTTGGGCCTGGGCAAGCGTGTCGGTCAGTTCGGCCGCGGTTTGACGCTCTTCATCGGGGCGGGGACGGCCTCGCCGCAGTTCGGGCCGCTGGGCAACTGCGGCGGCGAGCGGTACCAGGATCGTCAATGCAGCGGCGATCCACGTACGGAGCGGTAGCTTCGTGCTAATCGGTTTCATGGAGAATGCCTCTTCCGGTGGGTCGGCAGAATCGATCCAAGCGGTCTCACCGTCTGCCCTCGGACTTGTAACCCCAGGGCAATTCAGAGGTTCCGACCAAGCCCCGCACCGGCCCGCCGTGAGATTTCGCGTGCGGACGACCGCAAGCCCATGCCCCGACACAAGTTACGTCGCAAGTTTGCCACCGATTGCCGGCGCAACTAGCGCGTCGGCTATATTACAGCATGGCAAAGTTTGCCCAGTTTGGCCCGGTGCGACGGCACGAGGACCGTCGGAGCTAAATGACCGAAGCGACAATTCCGCTGGTCGATCCCCATCGAGTACTTTCCCTATTCGGTGCACGCGACCAGCATTTGCGGGCGATCCGCGAAACGTTGGGCGTTTCGATCGTCCATCGGGATGGCGAGATTCGCGTTGCCGGCGAGGAAGGAGCGGTCGCTCGGGCCACATCGGCCCTGAGCCAGCTCAACACCCAGCTCGACTCGCAGGAAGACCTTTCCGGCGACCACGTTGCGGATGTGCTGGCCCGGGTGACCGGCAAGCGGGTCGCATCGGGCTCGCCGATCGATGTGGTGAACGCCGCCAAGCGAATCACCCCGCGGACCCACGGCCAGGCCCGCTACGTCGATTCCATCCGCAGGCACGATGTGACCTTTGCCATCGGCCCGGCCGGCACCGGCAAGACCTACCTGGCCGTGGCCCTGTCGGTGGAGGCCCTGAAGCATCACCAGATCCGCAAGATTGTGCTTGTCCGCCCGGCGGTAGAAGCGGGCGAGAGCCTGGGGTTTTTGCCTGGCGACCTCTACGCCAAGATCAATCCCTACCTGAGGCCGCTGCTCGACGCCCTGCACGAGATGATCGATTTCGATGCGATGAAGCGGTACATGGAGCAGGACGTGATCGAGGTGGTGCCGCTGGCCTATATGCGCGGCCGCACGCTCAACGAGGCGTTCATTATCCTCGACGAAGCCCAGAATACGACGATCGCCCAGATGAAGATGTTTCTGACCCGCATGGGCCAGGGATCAAAAATTGTCATTTCGGGCGACGTCACCCAGATCGACTTGCCGCGGCCCAGCGCCAGCGGACTGATTGACGCGGTCGCTCGCCTGCGCGACATCGAAGGAATCAATATCGTCCAACTCAACAAGGCCGACATCGTCAGGCACCGATTGGTGCAGGACATTGTGCGGGCTTACGAAGAAGAACCCAAAGCCGCCGCGGCACGAAAATCGCGGTGATAAGTGGGGCAGGCTGCCAGCCTGCCAGAACCATAAGTGGGGCAGGATTTTGACCTGCCAATATCCAATACACATCGCGGCATGCAGAAAGCGTCAATGCGACTCGTTCGCGAGCTCCGCTTGGGAACGCACGTTCGGAAGCTCTGCTTCCGTGTGAGCGAAGCAGAGCTTCGCCCAAGTGCGGTCCCAAGGAAACCTTGGGACCGAGCACATCCGCATACTGCAACCCGCAATTAGAATTCGCCGTCGCACTCGCTGATTCACCCCAGGCGAGCGCGCACCACAATGTCCTACGCCCCTGGTCGTCGCCACCGCTCGCAGCGGGGATCGTCGCTCGGCTTGCCGCCGAACTTTCTCGCGCGCACTTGGGAGACGCTGCGCCATCCCGACGTGCTCATACGGCTGGGACTGTTCGTCGCGGCGGCGCTGTTGCTCTGGCTCATTACCGGCGGCGGCGTGCCGCCCCCCTCGTTCCGCACGGGCGACGTGCCGGCGCGAAATATCATCGCCCGCGTCGATTTTCAAGTGAAGGACGACACGGCGACGATCAAGCGCAGGGAAGAAGCCCGCCAACTCGCCGAAGCCGTCTATGCCAATGATCCGAGAAAGCTGGAAGAAGTCCGCCAGAAGTTGACGAACCACGTCGCCGAGCTGGCGGGCGCCGAATCCTACGAGAAAGTCCAGGCCGAGGCGAAGCTGAAGGCGATTTGGGCGGAGTTCGCCCCTCCGGGCCCAACCAAGCGGACGCCGGCTGAGGAAAAGCAGCACTACGATGCCCTGCATGCCTATTTCAAAGCCGGCATGGATTCCAACCGCTACGACGAAGCGGTCAAGCTCGCCCTCCAGCCGCTCGAGAAGCTGGGCCTCTTGAAGGAACATCAGGTCGCCATCGGCAGCCAGGCTGCGATCCTGGTCCATCCGCAAGGGGCCGATCGCCCCCTCGTTCCAGCCAAGGTCGATGAGGTCACCATCGACAAGGTAAAGGGCTCGCTCAAGGAGCGGCTGGAGGCAGAGCTGAACATCAAGGCGTCCATGGCCGACAACTCGGTCGTTGTCGCCAGGCTGACGAATGACTGGCTCGACTCAAGGTTGCCCGTGACGCTGTCGCTCGACGCCACGGCGACCGAGAAGCATGCCCAGGCGGTCGTGGCCGACGTGCCCGATGTGATGATCGAGCACAAGGCGGGCATCGCCGAGCTGGCTCACGGGGGCAAGCCGCTGGGCGAGCAAGAGCTGGCCCTTTTGAAGACCGAATACGAAGCGTGGAAATCGCGGCTAGGCGTTTGGGACTGGGTTTCGCGGAGCCTGGCCCAGCTCGGCATGTACCTGGCCCTGTCGATCCTGTGCGGCTATTACATCTATTACCGGCGGCCGCGGCTACTCACCGATTTCCGCCGCTTTGCGACGCTTTTGGCGACGATCGTCATCACCGTCGGCCTGGCCTGGCTGGCCGCAGCCGATCAGTGGCGGGCCGAGATCATTCCGCTGCTCCTCTTCGGCATGACCGCGGCCATCGCCTATGAAAAGGAATTGGCGCTCTTGGTGGCGTCGTCGGTGGCCCTCGTCATTGCCTTTTCGCTCCAGCAGGGGCTGGGCGAATTTGTCATTCTCGTTTCGTCGGTGGCCGCGGCCATTCTGCTTTTGCGCCGCATTCGCAGTCGGACGAAGCTGATCTATGTCGGGGCGTTTACGGGCCTGGTGGTGATGCTGACGACGATTGGGGTGGGGACGCTGGTCAACCGTGCGTACGGCGCGACGAGCCTGGCGATGTTCTGGACGGGGCCAGAGAATGCCGACGCTTTTCGCGAATCGTTCTACTTGATGCTGCTCGTTGGAGCGGCCTGGTTCGGCTTCTGCTCGCTATTGGCCGGCGTCCTGATGACGGGCCTGTTGCCGTTCGTCGAGCGGATGTTCGACGTGCAGACCGATATTTCGCTTCTGGAACTGGGCGACGTGCAGCATCCATTGTTGCAGGAGCTCGTTCGCCGGGCGCCGGGCACCTATAACCACTCGATCAACGTGGCGTCGATTGCCGAAACGGCGGCCGAAGCGATCGGGGCCAACGGCCTCTTGGTCCGCGTGGGCGCTTATTTCCACGACATCGGCAAGATGCTCAAACCGGCCTATTTCGTCGAGAACCAGGGCCCCGACGGCAACCGGCACGAGACGCTTCAGCCGGCGATGAGCACGCTCGTGATTATCGCCCACGTCAAAGACGGGGCCGATCTGGCCGAGCGGCACCACCTGCCGCAGTCGATCATCGACTTCATCGAGCAGCACCACGGCACGACGCTGGTCGAGTATTTCTATCGCCGCGAGGCTCAGCGGCTCAAGGAAGATCCCGACGCGGGCGAGCTGGACGAAACGACGTTCCGCTATCCGGGCCCCAAGCCGCAGACCAAGGAAGCGGCCGTGCTGATGCTGGCCGACGTGGTCGAAAGCGCCAGCCGGGCCCTGGTCGATCCGACGCCGGCCCGCATCGAGAGCCTGGTGCACGACCTGGCGATGAAGCGGCTCCTGGACGGGCAGTTCGACGAATGCGGGCTGACGCTCTCCGAGCTGCGGACGATCGAGGACAGCCTGGTCAAGTCGCTGACCGCCGTCTATCACGGCCGGGTGAAGTACCCGGAGCATCAGACGGTTTGAGTAGTCCCACACTCCGTGTGGGACAGGCGGGGCGAGTCGAGGCGACTGGTCGCTGATGCATGTCCGAAGCTGACACGATCGCCGCCGCAAATTCGCCTCTGACGGTCAGTTCACTCGCCGACCAGTTGGCAGCCTGCGGGCTTGGCGCGGGCCAGACGGTGCTCGTTCACACATCGCTGAGCAAGCTCGGCAGCGGTCTCTACGTGGACATAAAATCCGTATGACATGGCTTGACAGTCATATGTACATGTGATCTAATGTGGCGTAACGTGGGCCCTAGTCGTAGGCCCGCTGGGGCTCTGCATCGGTGCGGGCTCCGATCTTTGGCAAACTGGTTGAACGGAGGAGGGGGCGAAACCCACGCAGCTCGACTGCGTGATGCACCTGATGGCGAGAACAGGCGGGCCCCGCGAGCCCTAAAGCTCTGTCGCTGTGCGCCGCAGAAGACAGCGCCCTGTTTAGCTCACCATCGTGTTCATCTACCGGGAAAGCCGGTTGGGGTCACCACGCCGCATACGCGCTCCTTTCGCTGGCCGGCGAAGGGCGAAGAAACATCCCTCGTGGCGATCGTCTCAAAAGGGGGGCCTAACTCTAGTACGTCTAGTAAGCGTTAGGACGTTTTTATGCCTCTAATCGACGTAAGTCGCGAATTCCCAAGCTTGAGCGCCGCGCAATATTTTGCTTTTTTGCACGGCTAGCAGACGTAGTAACGCACGACGGAAAGGAGGATCAAGGGAGCGGAGACGGCCCTTACCAGTGCAGCTCGCGGCGGAAGATGGCGGCGTCGTCGATGCGCACCAGCTCGTCAATCATCCCTTGGGCGTCGTCGGCCGTGACGCTGAGCCGTTCGACCCAGAGCGGTTTTACGAGTCCCGTTGCATCGAATAGCTCTTCGCGGAAGCAGCCGAGGATGGCCGAGCCGACGCGGCGGTTGAGGTCGAGGTTGGGACTCTGGCGGGCGAGGTTGGTCTGGAAGGCAGCTCGCAGCGACGAGAGGATGAGCTGGCACGTGAATTGCCGTTCGGCCGCAACCGCTTCGTGCGAGAGGTCCTCGGCAAACTCGATCGCCCGGTCGGGTTCGAAGGCGAATTCGGTCACGTCCACGTCGCGGGCCAAGTGGCCGAGCAGCATGTCGGTCCAGCGCTCGACGCGGCGGCGGAGGTGGTTCAGCGTTACGCTGTCCGCCAGTTCGATCGGCCGGCCGTCGGCCAGAAGCTGCAGCAGTCGACGGCGGGCTTCGAGGTGGCCGCTGAATACATTGCGGGCGACCGGCGCCAACTCTTCGTCGTCGCGCTGGCGGTCGTAGGCGACGGCGGCTGCGGTCCACAGCCGCGTTAGCAGTTCGCTGGCCAGGATTTCCTCGAGCACAGGTCGCACGCGGGCCCAGTGGAGGGGCGCCGGCAGGGGGAACTGCGTGCTGGCGTCGGCCAGGCGGCGGAGAAGGCGAGTCCAGCGATCGAGGCGGCAGCGAGAGGCGATCCAATACTGCTCGATGGCAGACTTGGGGACGCGGCCGGACCCGTGAATGAGGACGGGGGAGTGAACGGCAACCAGGGCGGCCAATTCGACGAGATCGCGGGCGTGCATGGCCACCTGAAGCGGAGAATCGACCGGGTTGTGCGTGTTTGCCGCGAGCCTCTCCAGGCCCGAGGGGACGTGGGCCTGTCAGAGGCGTCGCGGCTGTGTGGATGGTGCATTGCAGAGTGAATGCCAGTAGGTTTGTGGCGATTGCTGACTGTTTGTAAGATGTTGTCATAAAAGGACTTACGACGCGTACTGTTTTCTCCAGGAGAGGCCGAAATGTTTCCCCAACGCCACATGCCGCTGACAGATTCGTGGCGATCTGCCAACATGGGCAGCCCGTTTCCGACACCTCTCCCGGAGCCGGCCGATGCGGATTGGCGTAATCAGCGACACGCACGGGCACATTGCCAATACGCTGGCGGCAGTGCGGATGCTCGAGTCGCTCCAGGTCGAGCAGGTGTTGCACTGCGGCGACATCTGCTCGCCGCAGATTCCGAGGCTGCTAAAAGCGTGGCCGACGCACTTCGTCTTCGGCAACTGCGATCACAGCGAGGATCTGGCCGAGCTGCGAGCGGCGATTGCCGCGGCGGGGCTCGCCTGTCACGAGCGGTTTGCCGCGCTGGAACTGGCCAGCCGCAAGATTGCCCTGTTGCACAGCGACGACGCTCGACGGTTCCGCGAGGTGCAGACGAGCGGCGAGTACGACCTGGTTTGCTATGGGCACACGCATGTGGCCGAAATGCACCACGAGCGCAAGACGCTGGTGCTCAATCCCGGGGCGCTCTATCGGGCCACGCCGCATTCGATCGCGGTTGTCGATCTGGCGACGATGGAAGCATTGATCGTGCCTGTGTAGGCGTGAGAATCTGGAGTGCGGCGACTCGTCGCCGCTTTTGGATGCGGAATGCGGCAAGCAAATCCAGTCGCGGCCGCGGCTTTCCAAATAGATTTCCCAAAGCGGGGACAAGTCCCCGCACTCCATATCGACTATCCCGCCATCCGCCGCGGCCGTTCCTCTTCCATTGGCGCCACGCCGGGGACATAGCGGAACTGCATCAGATAGGCGTCTTCGGTCGTGTCTTCGTAGAAGTCGCGGAGGAGCGAAATGGCCCGGAAGCCGACGTCGCGGAAGAACAGCTGGGCGGACAGGTTGGTTTCGCGGACTTCGAGCATGATCCGGCTGCGGCGCTGGGGCGAGAGTTTGCTGACGAGCTTGCGGATCATCTGGCCGCCGATGCCGCGACGGCGCATCTGCTCGTGGACGGCGAAGTTGAGGATGTGCAGCCGGTTCTTGTGCAGCTCATAGATCATGAAGCCGACGACCCGCTCGTTGTGCTCGGCGACCATGCCGATGCAGTTGCGTTGGCGGAGGCAGCGGACGAAGTCGTCCTCGGACCAGGGAAACTCGAAGGCCTGCGACTCGATCGTGAGGACCTCGGGCATGTCGCGGCGGATCATCCAGCGAATGTGGACGGGCGTGAGGATTTTCGCAGGCAGACGGGCGGCCGAGGTGGACATCGCTGCTCCTCCATGAGTTCGCTCAGAAACGCCGCCCTTCCTTGGCGGGATGATGGTGCGAAGGATAATCAAGCGCGGCAAATCGAGACAAGGCCATCGTAATAGGCACACTCCGTGTGCCGTCTCGGCGGCCTTAGGGGTCCGTCGCAATTCCGCTGGTGCTAGCAGCCTGGCGGAAGGCATCGGCCAGCGCGACCAGCGTGGGAACATCGAGTTGTTCGGCCCGGACATCAGGGCTGAACTGAAAAGCGGCCAGGAGCGCATCGACATCGGTCCGTTCCAGCCGCCCTTTCAGCATCGAAACCAGCACGCCGCGCAGGTACTTGCGGCGATGCAGAAAGAGCGACCGGACAAAGTGGTGGAAATGAGGCAGGTCGGCGATGGCCGCCCGCCGCTGGGGATTGGGGACGATATGAATGATCGCCGATGTGACCTTGGGCCGCGGCCAGAAGACCTGCGGCGGCATCGTGCGGACGATCGCGATGTCGCACTGGGCCTGCATCCAGATGCTGAGGGCACTGTAGTCCTTGGTGCCAGGCGCGGCGCAAATCCGGTCGGCCAGCTCCTTCTGGATTGTCGCCGTCATCGACACCGGCAGCGGCTCGATCGAGAGCAGATTCGACAGGACCGGCGTGGCCACGTTGTACGGCAGATTGGCGACGAGCTTCAATTGCCGGCCTGGCTGCTCAGCGACCTTGGCGCGAATGGCGTCAAGTACCGCCGGGTGCATGTGGTTCTTGCTCTTGAGGGCGTCTTGCTGGAGCATGACCACGTTGTCGAACGCCGACAGCTCTTCGGACGCCAGTTGAAAGAGCCGCGGGTCGATCTCGACCGTGACGACGGCCGCGGCCAGCTCGGCCATGCGGGCGGTCAGCGAGGCCAGCCCCGTGCCCACTTCCAGCACGACGTCGCTCGGTCCAAGGTCAGCCGTGTCCAACAAGAGGTCCAGCAGGTTCAGATCGATCAGGAAATTCTGGCCGTGGCGCGTCTGCGGCTTGACGCCGGCTTCCTGAAAGCGCTGAATCAAATACGACTGGGTTTGGCGGGGCGAAGGCATCGAGATGGCGATTACAGGAGCACGCTCTCCGGCTTTCGCGATTCTAGCTGCCGCTCGACATACTTGGCGAGAAGGTCGGTCTCGATGTTGACCACGTCGCCCACCTGCATTTCGCCAAGCGTCGTCTTCTTCTGCGTGTGGGGGATGATCATGACGCTGAACCGGTCGCCATCGACCGACACGAGCGTGAGGCTGACGCCATCGACGGCGACCGAGCCCTGGGGCGCCATCTGCCGCGCCGTGCGAACCGGTACGCGGAACGTCAGCGACGACCATTCCCCCTCGTCGCGCCGCTTGATGAGCGTGCCGGTCGAATCGATGTGCCCGGTGACCAGGTGTCCGCCCAGCCGCTCGCCCATGGCCAGCGACCGTTCCAGGTTCACGCGGCTTCCTTTTTCCAGGCGGGAGAAATTGGTGCGGCTGAGCGTCTCCTCGCCGGCATCGAACGTTAAGACTCCCCGCTCGTTCTTTACCACCGTCAGGCAACAGCCATTGACCGCGATGCTGTCGCCCACAGCCG
>JAKEHX010000299.1 GCA_022614795.1 Planctomycetaceae bacterium
GGCCAGCGAGCGATTCGTGCGCCCCGTCTTGGCCCATTTGCAGGAGGCTGGAATTGGCCACATATCTGAAATCGCCGACGCCGATCCTCCCCATACTCCTCGCGGTTGTCCGTTTCAGGCTTGGAGCTTGGGTGAACTGTTGCGGCTTGGGCGGGTTCTCCAAGCCAAGCGAACCGCAGAGGAACCGCCTGGTGAAACCGCTTCCCAGGAAACACCGACACCTTGTGCGACGGCTTGATGCCACTGTCTGAGCAACACCATGATCCGCACCGGCCACCAGCGCTACCGCGCTGTTGCAACTTCCTCCGTACTTCTTCAAGCGATAAGCGAGCGCACCAATGCGCGGATTTGTGGTCTGCGTGTTGAAGTCTCCGACGGCAACTTCGTGGTGGTCGGTCAAGCTCCGAACTTCCATGTCAAGCAACTTGCGCTGGCGGCTTGCCACCAGGTTCTCGGCGAGTCCAGCATCACCCGACTGATTTGCGACATCGAGGTGTGCTCGTGAGCACGGAAGCGTTGGGCAAGAGTGAACAGAATGCGGCGACCAATAGGTCCGTGCGTGGCCGATCGGCTGTTCGCGAAAAGAGTGGGTCAGGAGCGTCAGATGTCGTGGGTCCGGTTGCAGCTCTGAAAACGCATTTCCCAGAGTATTTGATGGAGGCATGGGGCCTGGGCCTGTTTATGGTCTCGGCGTGTGCCTTTGCGCTCCTGTTATCACATCCCCAATCACCGCTGGTGGCCGGCATCGGCAGCCCGCTCGTTCGTCGCTGCCTGATGGGTGCAGCGATGGGACTTACCGCGATGGCGATCGTCTATTCACCTTGGGGTCAGCAGTCCGGGGCGCACTTGAATCCTGCTTTGACGCTTACTTTCTTTCGGCTGGGAAAGGTTGCGCCCTGGGACGCAGTCTTTTACGGCGTATTCCAGGTGCTCGGCGGCTTGTCTGGGGTGCTGCTCGTGTCGCTGCTGGTGGGCCGATTGCTTGCCGACCCAGCAGTCAATTATGTCGTGACGGTGCCCGGTCCATCGGGAATTGGTATCGCCTTCGTCACCGAGTTGTTCATTTCATTCATCCAAATGACGGTTGTGCTGTGGGTCTCGAATTCGCGCTGGGCGCGGTGGACGGGCGTCTGCGCGGGAACTTTGGTCGCCCTCAACATCAGCACGGTAGGTCCCCTTTCCGGGATGAGTATGAATCCAGCTCGGACGCTAGCCTCGGCAATTCCGGCCCATGTATGGCACGGCGCGTGGATTTACTTCACCGCTCCTCCGCTGGCGATGCTCGCCGCGGCCGAGGCATACCTACTGACGCGAGGGAGGAACCATCTCTTTTGCGCCAAGTTGCATCATCAAAATCAGCGGCGCTGCATCTTCTGTGACTTTCATGGCCACCACGGTTGAGCTTGCGTGTGTAACGGCACGCGAAGCAGCGTCCCGCCTGACCGTCAACGACCATTTGGCTTGGCGTTGTTGTCTTGTAACCCCCGCTGCCGCTCGGCATCGAAGGCTCAACCTCCGCAACCTTGTTTCGCTGCCGGGAGAATGCCCATGTCCGATCAGCACTACGACGTGATCATCATTGGCACGGGCGCTGGCGGCGGAACGCTGGCCCATCGACTGGCACCCTCGGGAAAACGGATTCTGCTGCTGGAACGCGGACCCTACTTGCCTCGCGAGAAGCAGAATTGGGATGCCAAGGCGGTGTTCGTCGAGAACCGCTACGTCTCGAAGGACACTTGGCATGACGAACGAGGGCGTCCGTTTCAGCCGGGTTCGCATTACTTTGTGGGCGGTGCAACGAAGATGTATGGCGCGGCGCTGTTTCGCCTGCGAAAGGAGGACTTTGGCTCACTGCGGACTCACGACGGCGTTTCACCTGCCTGGCCAATCTCCTATGACGAACTGGAACCGTACTACACCGAGGCCGAGCAACTCTATCACGTGCATGGGCTGCGGGGAGCTGATCCGACGGAGCCGCCCGCAACCAGCCCGTATCCTCATCGGCCCTTGTCCCACGAGCCGCGCATTCAGGAACTGTACGACCAGCTCAGCAAGGCCGGCTACCATCCTTTTCCTGCTCCGACTGGAATTCTGCTCAACGAGCAGGATCGGGCCAATAGCCTCTGCATTCGCTGCGACTCGTGCGACGGCTTTCCGTGCCTGGTCCACGCCAAAGCGGATGCTGAAGTGATCTGTGTTCGTCCGGCGCTGAAGCATCCCAATGTGACGCTCGTTACGGGCGCTCACGTTCAGCGGCTGACGACGAACACCACAGGGCGCGAGGTGACCGGCGTCATCGTGCAGCGCGACGGCCAGACAGAGAGGTATGCCGCCGACATCGTGGTCGTCTCTGCCGGCGCAGCCAATTCAGCCCGTCTGCTTTTAATGTCGGCAAGCGACCGGCATCCCCAGGGGCTGGCAAACGGTTCGGATCAGGTCGGACGTAACTACATGTTTCACAACAGCGAGGCGGTCGTCGCCCTGTCGCGGCGCGAGAACCCGACCATGTTCCAGAAGACGCTCAGCCTCAACGACTTCTATTTCCGGTCCGACGACTTCGATTTCCCGCTCGGCAACATCCAGATGATCGGCAAGTCCCAAGGGCCGATGTTTTGCGACGATGCCCCGAAATTCGCACCAGGGTTTGCGCTCGACCAGATGGCCCGGCACGCGGTTGATTTCTGGCTGACAACCGAAGATTTACCCGATCCGAAGAACCGCGTGACGCTTAACAGCAAAGGCGAAATTCAACTCGCCTACCGCTTCAACAATCAGGAACCAGCGCGACGACTCAAAGCCAAGCTGCAATTCATGCTGGAGCATCTCGATTGTCACCAGCACCTGCTTCCCAACAGCGTCTATTTCGGCAAGCACATCCCCATTGCCGGCGTCGGCCACCAGGCCGGCACCTGCCGCTTCGGGACTGATCCCCGAACCTCCGTGCTGGATGTGAACTGCAAGGCCCACGAACTGGATAACTTGTACGTCGTGGATGCGAGCTTCTTTGTCAGCATCGCAGCGGTGAACCCGTCGCTGACGATCATTGCCAACGCCCTCCGTGTGGGAGATCACCTGCTGAAGCGGCTCAATTGTCCGAGGTCCGCCCTATGACGCGAATTCTGATCCTGCTGGCTTTCGCCAGTGCAACAGCGCTAATCGGCGGCTGCGCAGAACCCGCTGTTACCACTGCGCCGACTGTCGCGAAGCCCGCCGCTCCGACAACTACCCAGCCGCTGGTAACAGCCGTAGAGGCAATCGGCATCACTGTTTCCGACATGGACCGTGCCGTCGCCTTCTATCGAGACGTGCTGACATTCGAGTTGCTGGCAGACAGCGGAACAGCGGGAAAAGTGCGCGAGGCTCGGCTGCAACTCGGCGATGAATGCATCGTTCTCGCGGAACACGTGGACGCCAAGGGTCGTCCGATCCCGAATGACTCCCGCAGCAATGATCGGTGGTTCCAGCACATCGCCATCATCACCTCCGACATCGACACGGCCTACCGACGCCTCGTCGAGCAACAGGTCGAGCTGATCTCACCGGGGCCGCAGCGGTTACCCGAGTCGAATCGCGCAGCAGGAGGAATCGCAGCTTGCTACTTCCGTGACCCAGATGGCCATCCACTGGAAATCTTGCAATTTCCGCCTGGCAAAGGACAAGAGAAATGGCATCGCCCTACGAACCGGCTGCTGCTCGGCATTGACCACACGGCGATTGTTGTGAGCGACACCGCTCGGAGCCTGGAATTCTATTGCGATTTGCTGGGAATGAAGGTCGTTGGCGAGTCGCTGAACTTCGGCCCGGAGCAAGAGCGGTTGAATCAGGTGCCGGGCGCTCGACTGCGGATCACGACCCTTCGTGCCAAACAGGGACCGGGCGTTGAGCTACTGGATTACCTTTCGCCGCAAGATGGCCGGCTGGTTCCAACCGATACGACGCCCAGCGACCTTATTCACTGGCAAACGATTGTTGCAACGGCCTCTGCGAAGTTGGCCGCCATGCGACTCAAAAGTTTCAAGCAAACCATCAACCCACACAGTTTGGCTGGCGGCCTTGCAGTCGCTGATCCCGATCGGCACGCCCTGTTGGTGATCGCTCACTGAACCAACTCCGAGCCTGCCTGATTCACTCCGCCATGAAAGCATTTGCCATGAACTCGCCGTTGTCTGCTGAGCATCGCCGATTGGACGAATCCAATCGAGGTACAGCC
>JAKEHX010000300.1 GCA_022614795.1 Planctomycetaceae bacterium
CTTCGCGTTCCGAAAGGTCGCACCGGCCGCCCCCTTCGTAGCGAATCTCGCGGCGGGAAAAGTCGCAGGTGCCGCCTTCGATGGCGACTTCTTCGACATCGGTGGGCCGCGACGGCGAGCGGCGCAGCACCGCCTCGACGCGAGCCAGCAACTCTTTGACGCTGAAGGGCTTCACGACATAGTCGTCCGCCCCTGCTCGCAGCCCTTCGATACGGTCGTGCTCCTCGCCGCGGGCGGTGAGAATGATCACCGGCTGAGCGGGGCGCGTCGCCCGGACCGAACGGAGAATCTCGAGCCCGCCGCGGCCTGGCAGAACGAGGTCGAGCAGCAGCAGATCGTAGTTTTGCCGAATGGCCATCTCGTGGCCCAGGTCACCGTTTCCTGCTTCGAGCACGCCATAGCCGACATAACGGAGGGCATCGACAATACCGCGGCGGATCGAAGGATCGTCCTCCACGGTGAGAACCAACTTGTTGTTCATGATCATGGTTGCAGACCTTAGCCTGCTTACTGGGTATCGGGCCTCAAAACCGATTTATCATGAACCCCTTTTTTCTGTCGCATCCCAGGCCTAAGAAGAGTCACATCTGATTACAGATTAATCACTTGCGACAATTCACCTCGGTATTCGCTGGCCGGACGTGGTTATCGAGAATCAGCCCAAGATCAATCTGCAGCGGACGCTTGTGAGTGCAACCAGGCCCATGCCCGGTTCTAATACGCAGTAAGTAGGTAATCGTTTTAGTTGTAGGCACACTCCGTGTGCCGTCTGGTATTCCGTTGTAGGCACACTCCGTGTGCCGTTAGGTGTTCCGTTCGCAGCCCAAAGGACGGCACACGGAGTGTGCCTACTACCGTCCGGCGGCGCACAAATCACCACTCTATAAGACGACCGACCCGGGACTTTGTTTCCGCGGCGGGGCAGGATTCCACGAGAATCCCGCTCACCTGGTGTTTTTTGCCACACCCCCATTCGGAAGGGCCGTGTAGACGTCGGCTCCGGCCAAACCCAGCCAAGGATCACTGGATGGGGTGAGGAACAGCTCGGCATAAACCCGCTCATTGAGCACATCGACCTCCGGCCGATAGCCGGCATCCGCCAGCCACTGGTGAATTCGTCGATGGAGCTGATATTCATTCCGCACCGTGTCGAGGGCAATCGTCTGCTGCAATGTACGTACCAACCGCAGCATCGGGTCTTCGACCACCCGCTTGGTGATCGCTAGCCGACCCGCCGCTGCCGCTTGGGGGTTTTCGCTGCGGATGAGATCCCGGCTGGCCTGGTCTAATTCCGCCTCGCCGGCATGCAGGGCGGCAATTGCGGTCCAGACGGCCTCGTCCTGAAGCTCGTCCGGCGACGTCACTGGCTGCCTGGCCGCCAGTGGCACGGCAGCTTCCACAAGGGGCCGCTCGACGCGACCCTTCGGCGCGGCAATCTTGTTCGCAGCCACTGCCGTCTGCACGAGCGGCCCTGGCACATGGACCGAAGCCACCGCAGCCACCGATTTGGTCTTTTCGACGTCGCTGGCAAACGCCTCGCCCAGTGCGCGGAACCGCTCGCCGTGATAGGCCGCCAGCGCCAGCGCCCGCTCTTCGGGCGACATCGTCGCCACGCGCCGCGCCAGCGAGACCCCCTCGCCGATCTTCTGCAAAAACGCCTTCGGTCCAAAGAGGCCCGGCAAGGCATCGACCACGTCGCCATCCGGAGTCAGGATGTAGTGGATGCTGTTGCCTGTCAGCGTCCGCTCGAGCTTCCGGCCGTCGCCAAAATCGATTGTCACCCGCGGCACCGGCCGCACGCTCTTCCAGTGCAGCACATAGTTCTCGCGCAGAGACTTGCTGATTTCATCGTTGGCGTACAGCGTCGTGCGAAAGAATCGGCTGTTGGCACACGAAAAATCCTCATTCAAGTTGCCCAGCATCCGCAGGCTGAGGATCGGCTTGCCGCATTGCCGTGCGGCCGCTTTGGCCTGCTCCAGATCGGTGTACCAATAGAGCCCCGACCGCGAGCAATGCCGCTGCATGCCGACCTGGTCGATCAGCTCGTTCAGGCGCGCCTGCCGGCGCTCAATTTGCCCGATCGCAGTCGTCCGCTCGGGCGAATCCGGCTGCTTGTAAAGCTCCGCAACTTGCCGCTGCATCAGCCCACGCAGCCGCATCAACTGCTCCAAGGCTTCGGGGCCTTGCTCACGGAGCTTGCCCACCAAGGTCTTGTCGGAATCGTCGGCCAGCGCCCGCAAGACCTCCACCGTCAGACCGCCATAGCCGCCGCACGCCAGCGACAGCCGTGCTCCCGCTGTCGCGCCAAATGCCAGCATTACCGCCAATATCGCCCACCTAATCCAATTGCCACGCATGTCCGTTCTCCGTTATCGCAAGGAAAACGCCCCTCCTCAAACCTTGGCCGATTCTACGGTCGCGGCAACCCAAAATCGCGTAAACGGTTTGTAACCAGACGATTGCGATTCCCGTCGCGTAACGAATGGGGGGTCAGCTACAATCAGATCATGGACAAGTCCCTGGCCCCGCATTTCGACATGAGGTCCCTCGCGTGAAGTTCCTCTCTTGGGTCGTGATTTGCGTGGTGGCGTTGCCGCTCTTGGCGGGTTGCGAAGACCCCTTGCAGCAAGCGATTTCAGAGCAGGTCGCTAAATCGGCCACCAAGCAAGCGTCGAAACCTGTCGCGACGAAGAGCAAAAAGCCGCCGCCCGAAGCCGTCGAGATCATCTCGCGGGCCTACGGATCGACGCGCAGTGCCTCTGGCGTCGGGCTCGGCAGCGGCACGGGGAATTACACGTCGCACTCGCCCGGCGCCAGCGAAGAAGCGGCGATCAAGAAGGTCGGCGCGGCGATTCGAGCCAGCCTCGATTTGGGGCCGACCCTGGTCGTCTGGCTCGTCGATCGCACCCCCAGCGCCCAGCGACTCGTCGGCAGTGCGGTCCCGGCGGCCAAGGCCCTCTACGACGACCCCGACCTCAAGCAGCTCGCTTCATCCGCACCCGAGCAGTTGCTCACTGCGGTGATTGCCTTCGACGACAAGGCCGATTTTGTCCTCGACCCGCCTTCGGCCGACCTGGCCCAAGCCCAGGCGTCGCTCGACCGGTTCCCGCCCTCGACCTCCGGCCGCGAAAGCACATTCGCCGCGGTGAAGCAGGCCCTCGGCAAGTACCTCTTGTACCGCACCGACGCCGCCCGTCGCCGCGAGGTCTTGTTCGTGATTCTCACCGACGAAGCGGGGGACGACGCCAGCCTGGTCGATGAGCTGGCCGACACGGTCAAGCGCAATGCCCTGCCGGTCTATTGCGTGGGTTCGCCGGCGCCGTGGGGCCAGGTCAATCCGATGGCCGCCGACCCAAAGAAGATCGATCCGGCCAAGACCGATGATTCCGAGCCCAACTATGGTCCCGAGACGATCCAGTCGGAGCGGGTCGATATCGAAATGCCGGCGATCCTCAACAATGACTCAGGCCGCGGCGGCGAGGGCTACGTCAACCTCGAATTCGTCGATTCGGGCTTCGGTCCCTACGCCCTGGAGCGGCTCTGCCGGGCCAGCGGCGGGCAGTTTCTTGCGATCCGGCCCGACAGCCACACCGACTATGGCTTCCAAGGGGGCAGCTTCTGGCCCAACGGGAGCGAGTTGCGGTTCGAGTCCGAGAGCCCGGCGAAATACGCCCCCGACTATGTCTCGGCCGAGGAACATCGAAAACTGCTGGCCGAGAACAAAGCCCACCAGGCGCTCGCCGCGGCCGCGATGATGCCCAGGCTCCGCATTACCGACCAGCCGGACCGGCAATTCGCCAAGGCCAACGAGGCCCAAATGAAGCGGACGCTCGACAAGGCCCAGCAGTACGCGGCCAAGAACGCCCCGGTCATCGACAACCTCTACAATGTGCTCGCGAACGGCGAAGGGGACCGCACGAAGCTCACCAGCCCGCGCCTTCAGGCCCAGTTCGACCTGGCGATGGGACGGGTTGCCGCCGCCAAGGCCCGCATCGACGGCTACAACTCGATGATCGCCGCCCTCAAGCGGGACCATACCTTCGCCAACGAGTCGAGCAGCGCGTGGGTGATCGAATCGGCCGATGTTTACGAGACCGAAAGCTCGATCAAGAAGTTGGCCGAGCGAGCCAAGATGTATCTCCAGCGCGTGATCGCCGAGCACCCGGGCACTCCGTGGGCCAAGATCGCCGAAGCCGAGCTAAGCTCGCCCATGGGCTGGACGTGGAAGGAAATCTAAGGGGGCCCCGCTGTGGAGTGCGGCGACTCGTCGCCGCTTTGGGAAATTTAGCCGCGCAGCGGCGCCTCGACGATGGGAAACGTAACGGCAGTTGGCAGGTTCTGGTGTCGCCGCTGCGCGGCTTGCGGCTCGAATTATTTTCGGTGCCCACGCCTGACGGCGTGGGCTGATAGGTGACGCCGCTGCGCGGCTAGAAGCGTTGCGGCGGATAACGCACGGGCGGCAACTGGGGAGGAGGAGGCTTGCGGTTGAAGACGCCCAAGAAATATAGGATCGCGAGCACCACCAGAGTGGCCGGGCACATGGCCGCACCGATGGCCTGGTAAAGCGGCGCCGTATCAAATTCCGCTGGCCGCGCGTCCGGCTGACGAGCGACGACAATCACATCGGCTTCCCGCACCCACTCGGAATCGAATGGGCCGTCTCCGTATTTGACTCGGTATTCGCCGGCCATATACCCGCTCACGACTCCGCGGCGCGTCTGGCCTTGGCGGTGGACTTCGACCTCTTGGCCGTCAGCAATCTTTTGTCCCAGCAACTGGGCGAAGCAATCAGCTCCGGTCAACGTGACGGACACAAAAATCAGGATCGGCAAGATTCGCAGCGCGGCGGAAAACATTGTGGTTTCGAGCTTGCTCGATAGGTGGTGCGGTAGATGAAAAGCGCCAGAGTTCAGGCGGGATTTCCTGAAGTCTGGCGACTTCAGCTACTTGTTTTTGCGATTGACCTCGGTTTGCGGTATTGTAACCCACGAAGCGCCCTCAATCGCGGAGATGTGTCATGCGTCTGGCTACGATCCTCAGTATCGGCCTGTTGTTTGCACTGGCGTCTGGCATCCTGGCGGCAGAACCTAAGCCGGCCCGCAAACCCAACATCCTCCTGATCTACACCGACGACCATTCGCCCAAAACGCTCGGCTGCTATCCCGAGGCGTATCCCTGGGTCAAGACGCCGCATATCGACGCCCTGGCCAGCCGCGGAATTCGCTTCACGCATTGCTACCTCGGGTCGTGGTGCATGCCGTCGCGGGCGACGATCCTGACCGGGCGGCATCCGCACGGGATCGAGTCGATGCGGATGGAGGGGGAATATCCGGGGAGCGTGTATGACCCCAAGCAATGCCCGTTCTGGCCGGCGGAGTTTCGCAAGGCCGGCTATCACACGGCCCAGATCGGCAAGTGGCACACGGGGGTCGATACGGGTTTTGGCCGCGACTGGGACTATCAGATTGTCTGGAACCGGCCCAAGCACCCGGCGAACGCGGGCAATTATTACGCCGATCAACTGCTGGCGTTCGACGGCGTGGAGCGGGAGCATGTCGAGGGGTATTCAACCGACAACTACACCAAGTGGGCCTGCGACTATATCCGCGGCGAGCACCGCGAGCACGATTCGCCGTGGTTCTTGTGGCTCTGCTACGGCGGCGTGCACGGGCCGTCGCATCCCGCGCCGCGGCACAAGGGGGCGTACAAGGACGGCGTGGTGAAAGCCCCGGCTGATATCTTTCCGCCGCGGCCCGGCAAGCCGTCGTATCTGGACAAGACGCAGGCCTGGCTCGACGGACCCAATCACACTCCGGTCACCGGCAGAAGCGGCGAGGCCTTTGGCGACGAGAGCGCCCGGCAGGCCAAAACGCTTCAGCAGTGGGTGCAGCAAGTGAACGAGTGCGTGCTGTCGCTGGATGAAGGGGTCGGCAAGGTGATGGCGGCACTGCGCGAATCAGGCCAGCTCGAGAACACGCTCGTCGTGTTCACGGCGGACCAGGGCTTTGCGATGGGCGAGCACGGTTTTCGGAGCAAGCTCGCGCCGTATGACGCGAACTATCGCTCGCCGCTGATCGTTTCGATGCCCGGCAAGCTGCCAGAAGGCAAGGTCTGTAAGCAACCTGTAGGCGGGCCGGACCTGGTGATGACGTTCCATGCCTTTGCCGGCCAGGCGCTAGCTTGGAAGATGCACGGCCGCGACTTGACGCCAATTCTCCGCGAGCCGGAAGAAGACTGGGCGTATCCGCTCTTGTATGAGCACACGGGACATCACTATGGCTCGGACGTGGCCAAGGTCCTGAAGGAGGACCCGGCGCACGCCGTCCACAACAACGTGCCGTGGTATGTCGTCTTGCGGCAGGGGAAGTACAAGTACATTCGCTACCTGACGCCCGGCGAGATCGAGGAGCTATATGACCTGGCCGCCGATCCCGAGGAGCTGACGAACCTGGTCCAGCAGCCGGAGCGGGCGAAGCTGCTGGGGGAAATGCGCGCCGGGTTGGCGGCAGAGCTGAAGCGGACGGAGGCGGGTTTTGCGGATGCCTTGCCTCGCTTGCCGTGACTTCTGGTTCCCAAGCTCTGCTTGGGAACTCACGTTTGGAAGCTCCGCTTCCCTGCCGTGCTGCGAAGCAGAGCTTCGGGGACATGCGTTCCCAAGCAGAGCTTGGGAACGATAAGCAGACGGCACACGGAGTGTGCCTGCTACTTGAGTTCCTGGATGCGGATATTCCGCCAGCGGACCTCGAGGGGCTCTTCGCGGTCGCCGACGCCGTGGACCTGAAGCGCGATCAGCCCCTTGGGCGTGACGCTGTCTTTCACATCAACCGCCGGCACCTCGTTGATCCAGGTCTTGATCGAGTCGCCGCGGCACTCGATGCGAAACTTGTTCCAATCGCCTTGCTTGAACGCCGCGCGGGCCGCGTCGTTGTCTTTGAGGTCGGCGAGGAACCGGCCGCGGCGGGCTTCGTCGTAGATGCCGCCCGAAAAGGAACGCGGGGACGGATCGATCTCGACCTGGTAGCCGTGGACGCGGTCGGCGGGAATCTTGCGTTTTTTCGTTTGCGTGTCATCCTTGAATTCGATTTCCGTTTCCGTATCAAAGACCTGGCTGCGGATTTGGACGCCGGAGTTCAGCTCGGGATGGACCTTGAATTCAAGCTCGAGGATAAAATCGCCGTATTCCTTCTCGGTGCAGAGGAACGAGTTCTGTGTTTTGGGGACGCTCGTGCCGACAATCTCGCCGTTTTCGACGGCGTACTTTGCCTTGCCGCCGTGCTGCTTCCAGCCGGTGAGCGACTTGCCGTCGAAGAGGGGTTTGAAGTCGTCGGCCTGTGCACCACACGTGGCGAACAGGAGCAGAACGGCAGCAATCAGTATGTGTTTCATGGCTCGACCTCGGAGGGGAAAGTTGGCAGGCGAAGCGGCCATTGTAAATTGCCACCAGTCGTTAGCAACTGGTTTCCAAGCAGAGTTTGAAAGTGAGCAATGCATCGATCACGAGCACGACTACGAGGACGACGAGGACGACGAGGACGAGGACGAAAAAGCACAGACGGCACACGGAGTGTGCCTACTACTTTGGCCGCTCGGTGCCGACTGCCAGCTCGTCGATCCACAGCTTTTGCTGGTTCCCAAGCTCCGCTTGGGAAGCGCACGTCTGGAAGCTCTGCTTCCCTGGGCGGACTGCGAAGCGGAGCTTCGCAATCTTGCGTTCCCAAGCGGAGCTTGGGAACGAGACATTGCCACTCCGGGTGCCGCCCGGCGGTCGGCACCTACTTCGGCCGCTCAGTTCCAACTGCCAGCTCGTCGATCCACAGCTTCTGAGCATGCGGCAACAAACCCGGGCCGAAATAGGGCGTCAGCAGCAATTGGTTGAACTTCATGTTCGGGAAGTCGGTCGAGCGGAGGACGACATCGGACTGGTCAACAACGAGCTTGCCGTCGAACCAGCCGCGGACGATGCCGTCGCCCTTGGGCTTGTCGGCGGCGAGGTTGAGCGTGTTGAGCTGGAAATATGCCTCGACCAGGTGCCACTGGTCGTCGTCAAAGAGCACCTCTTTGCTGTCGTAAAACTGGCCGTTGTAGCCCCTTTTGAGCAGCCCCTGGGTCAGTCCGTGCGGAGCGTCTTTGTTCTGAATGTCCTGGAGCGCTATGCGCAGGCGGCCGCCGACCGGCTCGGTGTAGGTCGTCAGGTGGCTGGCCGCTGGGGCGTCCCACCGGCCGTTTTCGGTGGTCATGAAGTGCGACAGGTGCGGATGATAGTTGCGGCCGCTCCAGCCCCAGCCTTGGGACAGCTTGAGGTAATATCGCAGGTAGACGCGGTCTGTCGGCTCAAACAGCCGCCGCATGGGCGAAGAGCCTTTCGTCTTTCCTTGGCCGGCAACCCACTCGTATTCGATGCAGCCCTTGCCGGCCTTGGCGTCGCCCACGATCCGCGTGCCGGTGAGGTCGTACCAGCCGCGTGCTTCGAAGTTGGGATCGTCGAAGGATTCGGTGAAGAGCAGGGCCGAAGGATTGGCGGCCGGCATGAGACAGGCGGCAATAAGAACTGTTGCAAACATGATGAAGTCCTTCAAGACCCACCCGGCGGCGGTTCAGGTCCCTGTGGGGTCGTGACTCTTCTTTGCCTTTTTGGCCTCCTGAGCAAAATGCCGGCGCTGGGCGAGCATGATCACAGCGAACACAACGCCCATGGCAACGACGGCAGGCCAGAGCACAAAGACTTTTGGCAGGACTGCGAGATCGCCGATGGTGATATTCCGCGACTGTGACCAAAGGATGTAGAAGGCTGCGATCGTTGTGAGCAGTCCTCCCGCCAGGTAAGCCAACGCGATCGCGGCAAGTGCATACAGGAAAGCCATCCGACGGTCATTCCCGATTAGGGCGTTCGAGCTAAGGGATAACTTACCCTCTACCGCCGATCCTTGAGAATCGGCCGCGTCAGATCGGCCAGCCGCACGCGCTGCTTGCCGCTGGCGTCAAAGTTGTTCGGATCGAGCCACTGCTGAAATGTCGCCCGCAGCGCTGGCCAGTCGCTGTCGATCGCCGCGAACCAGGCCGTGTCACGACTGCGGCCTTTATAGACAGCAGCGTTGCGGAAAATGCCTTCGAACGACAAGCCCAGCCGCTGAGCCGCGGCGCGGGAAGGGGCATTGAGCGCGTCGCACTTCCATTCGTACCGGCGGTATCCCAGCTGAAAGGCCTGCTGCATCATAAGAAACATTGCTTCCGTTGCCGCAGGCCGGCGCTGGAGGCGGGGAGCGAAAAGGAGGTGCCCCACCTCAATGGAGCCGGCAGCCGGAGTGATCCGCAGGTAGCTCGCCACGCCCGAGGGTTGGCCGTCGGCCTTGTCGATGATCGCGAAAAAGAGCGGATCGTCCCCCAGGCATTTGCCGGCCATCCAGGCGCGGTAGTCCGCGCGTGTGTCGAACGGACCGTACGCCATATAGGTCCAGAGTTTCCCCTCGGTATCGGCCGCATTCGCCGTAAAAAGGGCCGCTGAATGGCGCTCGATTTCGAGAGGCTCAAGGCGGCAATAGCGGCCCTCGAGGGGCTCGCGCGGCGGCGCAGAGGGCGACTTCCAATTCGGCAGCGGCGGGCCGATCGGCTGGCCAAGATGGTTCACAGGCGGCTGCACGCGGATGTCTCCTCCCGATTATGCTGGAGCATACTCTACCGCCCTGTAGGACGGAATTTGATTCCGTCCTGGACGGATTGCAAATCCGTCCTACCGTACCGCACGAGGGACCATCGTTTCATGGCAGACGTGGCCGGCCTGGCAAAAAAGATCATTGCAAACGTCGAGCGGGCGATCGTTGGCAAGCGGCAGCAGCTCATCCTGTCGGTCGTCGCGTGGCTGTGCGAAGGGCACATTCTGCTCGAGGATGTGCCGGGCGTCGCCAAGACGATGCTCGCCCGCGCCCTGGCCCGCTCGGTCGGCTGCACGTTCAAGCGGATCCAATGCACGCCGGACCTGTTGCCGACCGACGTGACGGGGGCGTCGATCTTCAACCAGAAGACGGCCGAGTTCGAGTTCCGCCCCGGGCCGATCTTCGCCCAGGTGGTGCTGGCCGACGAAATCAACCGGGCCACGCCGCGGGCCCAGGCGGCCCTCCTGGAAGCAATGGCCGAAAGCCGCGTGACTGTCGATGGGGTGACGCATCGGCTGGGGCCGCCGTTTGTGGTGATCGCGACGCAGAACCCAGTCGATCACGAAGGGACATTTCCGCTGCCCGAGGCCCAACTCGACCGTTTCCTGATGCGGTTCAGCCTCGGCTATCCGACGCTCGAAGAAGAGCTGACGATGCTCGAGCTTTTGCAGCGGGCCCATCCGATCGACTCGATCGAACCCGTGGTTAACGCTCAAGAAATCGTCGAGTGCCAGCAGGCGGTGCGGGAGATTTACGTTGATGACAAGGTGCGGCGGTACTTGATGCAGATTGTGCACGACACGCGGGCGCACGACGACGTGAGCCTCGGCGGCAGCCCGCGGGCATCGATCGCCCTGTTTCGCACGTCGCAGGCGATGGCGGCGATGCGCGGGCGGAACTACGTGCTGCCCGACGACGTGAAGCGGATCGCCGGCCCGGTGCTGGTGCATCGGATGATCCTCAAGCCCGAAAGCCGCCTGCGGAAGGTGACGCCGGGGGCGATTGTTGACGAGATCATCGCGGAGATTGCGGTGCCGACTCTGGAGGAGAAGGCGGCGGGGTAAGGAGGAGTCGAATGTCAGAGGTCGGAAGTCGGAAGTCGGTGGTCGGAGGTCGGTGGTCGGAGGTCGGAAGTCGGAGGTCGGAGGTCGGAAGTCGGAGGTCGGAGGTCGGAAGTCGGAGGTCGTCAGTCGGCGGTCGTCGATGAAGCTGGTCAGAGTACGCAGTACTGCGTACTGAGCTGCGTACTGAGTACTGAGTACAACAAGCCAACTTTCAATCTCCGACTACCGATCTCCGACCTCTGACCTCCGCCAGTCCCGCCGGGCCGGCGGGACGTACTGAAGGAGCAACATGATCTGGTGGGCCGGTGTCATTCTGCTGCTGGCGATTGCGGTCGTATTCGACCTGGGACTGCTTGCGTATGCGATGTACGTGCTCGTGGCCGTGATGCTCGTCAGCCGGTTTCTGACCCGCCGCTGGACCGAGTCGCTCTCCGCCGCCCGCGAGTGCAATCGGCTGGAGGCGGAGATCGGCCAGACGGTGGCGGTCGTCGTCACGCTGCAAAACAAGGGGAACCTGCCGATTCCGTGGGTCCTGGTCGAGGACCTGCTGCCGCGCGAGGCTTTGATTTACGATCCGCCGCGGCTGCGCGTGGCCGGCCGGCGCGTGAACCTGTCGCTCCTTCGCAGCCGCAGCCGCAAGAGCATCAATTATCAGCTTACGCCAACGCGCCGCGGCTACTATCAAATCGGGCCGCTCGTGCTGGAGACGGGCGATCTGTTCGGCCTGCACCGGCGGTATCGCGTGGCGACCGAGCCGCACTTTCTGCTCGTGTTGCCCAAGGTGATTCCACTGGCCGGTTATGAGGTTTCGTCCAAGCGGCCCATTGGCGAGGTACGGATGAGCTATCGGCTGTATGAGGACCCGACGCGGATCAGCGGCGTGC
>JAKEHX010000301.1 GCA_022614795.1 Planctomycetaceae bacterium
AGAGGTTGTGAATGAATCCCGTAGCGGAACTCGCCAGAGTTCCGAATCCGCAGAAAAACCTGAAGTCTGGCGACTTCAGCTACGAAAGATTCACAACCTCGGAGCGAAAGGCGACTATAGCAGGTTCCGCCTTAGCACTGGCACCCTCAGGCGGTACAATGCGATCCGCCGCATCGCTCATCAAACCCTGCGGCAGGGACGACTTTCCGAGGGCTGCCATGTTGCAAGTGTGCCCCTACTGCGACCACGAGGTCATCGAAGGCGCCGACGAGTGCGAGGCCTGCGGCCAGCCGCTCACGGAGTTCAATCTTCCGGTCCCGGCATCGCCCCTCGAACGGGCCCTCTTGTCCGATCGGGTGAAGCTCTTTCAGGGCCGCCAGCCGCTGATTGTCTCGCCGACGATGCCCGTCCGCGAAGTCTTGCGGCTGATGGTCGATAACAAGGTGGGCTGCGTGGCGGTGACCGAGAAGAAGAAGCTGGTGGGCATTTTCACTGAGCGCGACGTGCTGCTGAAGCTAGGCGAGCGGGCGGCCGAGCTAGGGAGCCATCCGGTGAGCGAGTTCATGACGGCCCAGGTCGAGTCGCTGCCGCCGACCGCCAAGATCGCCTTTGCCGTGCATCGGATGGACCTGGGGGGCTACCGGCACATTCCCGTGACCGGCCCCGAAGGCGAGCCAACCGGCATTTTCTCGGTGCGCGACATCCTGGCGTACGTGACGCGGAAGCTGGGGGCGGGGAAGTAGTCATTGGTCATTGGTCACTTGTCCTTGGTCATTTGTTTGACCGAGAGCAGAGGCGCGTCGATGGGGCTTCTCACGGCAGACATGAAGCGCGTCGTCGAGGAGCAGCGCCTGGGCTTTGTCGCCGGCAGCCCACTACTGGGACCGGTGAGTGATTCTGGCCTGGCACATGGGACATGTCGACCGAGCCGATACCCCAGTCTGCGGTAGATCAATAGAAAGGCGGCGAGGAGTGCCCCGGCCAGGAACATCCAGCCGATCCACCAGTAGCCGGCTAGGTAGAAGTGAAGCAGCCAGTAGATCGGCCTCGTGGGCCTCATCGGTACCATGGCCTGGGGGCGGCCGATATAGAGGCAGTACCAGGCGATGCAGCAGCCGACCGTGAAACTGACGGTGACCAGCGTGGTGATCCTGGCAAGGACTTCACCGCGGCCCAAAGCGGCCCAGAGGGCAATGATCAGCACAATGGCCGTGCAGATGGCGGTGGCGAAGATGAACAGAAATCCCCGCTCATAGATGTGTCGCACATATCGGAGCGTCAGCAGGTCCCCGGCTTTGGCCAGGGCCAGCAGCAAGGCGAGCGCGGTGGTTCCAATCAGTACGTCGCGAATGCCAAACTGGAGCAGTTTTCGGCCGCTGCCAGCAGGCGCAGCTTCACTGTCATTGGAAACGATGGCGAGTGAAAATCCGGCCAGACGCAGGCAGCCGCAGAGGATCGACAAGAGGACGGTTTGCATGACGACCAGATCGCTCCAATTCAAAAATCCCCCGGAGGGCTGCCCCAGGAGGACGAGTATCCAGTAGCAGTTCCAGTAAACGGCGAGCAGGACGAGGAGTGCCGGGATTCGCCAGAAAATCGAGTCGCGACTCATGACCCCCCAGACGACAAACAGACCGAATTGCCCGGCGAAGATGCCGCTCGACAGGCAGCGGACAGCGTCGCTATACACGCTTTCGATGAGGAAGGCGAGCTGAAGATCGACGAGCAGCATGGTCCAGCCATAAATGATCCAGCGCAGAGGCCAAGGCCGGATGTCGGTGGCCATGGCCCAGCTCACGCCGGCGACTTGCAGGACGTAGAAGCCGAACAGGGCGATTGCGGCTGGGCCATCGAAGTAGCGAATCGTCCCCGAGTTGAGCACCAGGCGATTGACCAGGGCCAGCCCCGCGGGCATCGCAACGCCCAATAGCAGCAGGCGGCCGTAGTTGATGGCGGTAACTGGCGCGGGCATCGGTGGGCCCGTGGAAATGGGCGTCCAGGCTGACAAGCGGAAACTGTCACTGGCAAGCCGCGGCCCACGGCGAGGCTCCGGCCGCTTTTTGGCCAGGCTCACTTCCCCCCACTCAACTCGCTCGGCGCGGGAGAAGTCGTGTCGCCCGCGGCGGCCCATTCGACGCAGCGCACCAGCAGCGTGCGGAAGCCCGCGCTCTGCATCGCTTCCACGTCGTGCCCCAGGGCGTTCTGGCACACCCGCCCCTTGCCATAGGTCGCCACCCAGACCATCGGCTCGTCCTTTCCCGTGTTCTTGGGGTCCTTCGCCGCGTCGGAGTAGGCGGTAGCCAGCACCTTGCTCCCCTCGGGGATCAGCGAGTTCTGATACAGCTCGTCGCGGCCGTGGTTGAACGACTTGATGCCCCGCGTAATCGGATGGTCCTCGCGCGAGGTGACCGTGAACTCGTGCATCTTGCCGTGGAAGCCCTGCTTGCGCCAGCCGCCGGCGGAGATTTTTTCAAACTCGCGGTCCCACTCGGAATCGCCGGTGAAGGCGGACGAAGCATGGTGATAGACGACCAAGCCTTTGCCCGTCTCGACGGCCTCCCGGAAGGCCCGCTTGTTGTCGTCGGTCCAGACGCTGTCGGCATTATCCATGGCGCCGCGGCCGGTGTTGCGGTAGTTCAATAAGAGCACGTCGTACTTGGCCAGATTGGCCGGAATGAGATCGAGCTTCGGCCGCTCGGTAACATCGACCTTGTGTCCGGCCTTCGTCAAGAGCTCCTTGAGGAAAGGGGTGGTCTCTTTCCAGTTGTGGCCGTGGTCGCCGGTAATGATCAGAACATTGACCGGCTTGGCCGTTTGGGCCCAGCCGCTGGCCGCCGAAACGAGCACCATGGCGGCCGTCAAGAATATCGTGCGCATGCAACAGCTCCCGAAACAGGTTGTGGGTGAAGATCATCGAATCCAGACGCGGAAGCGAGTATAGCCCTTGCGCCGGCATGTGTCGCGTGGCAATCGAGCCAGTGGCATGGCGCTGAAACGGAATGCGGTTTCGTGCCTTGGCTCCACGCCGGTTGCAGTCAAACATCGCCAGCCGCTAATCAAATTCAAATGGGTAATGGCTGTCATGCTCCTGCTTTTCTTCATCCGACATGCGACTGCGAAGGAGTCGGACCGTGAAGGCGCCATAGGCCTTGCCGTCCACAACGTAGAGCCAGTCGCTGAGGCGCTCCAGCGGAAAACTGACCAGGCTGCCTGCTTGCACACAAATCGCCTACTCCGGCCAGTTGTATGTCTGCCGCAGGGCCCCGGCGACGGCGGTGGTCAGCTGCGGCAGGCGGAGCGGCTTGGGGAGCACCGAGAAAGCCGCGGCGGCCCGCGCCTCGGCCACGATCTGCTCGTCGAGCGCCGCCGAGATCAGAATCCAGGGCACCACGACCTCCAGCTCGACCTGCCGCAAACGGCGGATGGTCTCCAGGCCCGAGAGCCGCGGCATGTGCATGTCGAGCAGCAGCAGGTGGACCGTTTCGTGATGCAACAGGTCAAGGGCCTCTTCGCCATCCCCCGCTTCGAGCGTCTCCAGACCGCGCGAGCGAAGCACGTCGACCACCGTCGCACGGAAATCGCGATCGTCGTCGGTGATCAACAGTCGCGGGGTTTCGAGTCGCGGAGTTTCAAGTCGCATTGAGCACGCACGGGCAAATTGGCAGGCCGCCAGAGTCGTTCAAACAGTCAGCAATCCTAGTGCCGGATTCGCTTCGCGGCCACTTTCCCGTCGGAAAGCCTTGCCAAGACGCTACTTCTATCAAATGCGCCCGGCGGGGCAAAGTCAAATTATCGGTCTTTTGCCGCAGAACTTTCCAGCAACCGGCCCGTAATGGCCCGCTAATCGC
>JAKEHX010000302.1 GCA_022614795.1 Planctomycetaceae bacterium
TCAGTAGTCCAACGTCCGGTAGCAGCAGGCACCCCCCCGACCTCGTGTCGGTGGTTGTGTGATTGACAGCTAAAACACAACGCCCGCTTCACGCTTGTTTCGTTAGCGCCTCGCCCGCCGCGACGCGGCGGGCGAGGCGATAACGAGTGTTGCATACTTGCTTTTGCTAGCTACCAATCGTCGCCCCACCGACGCGAGGTCGGTGGGGTGCATCTCCAATCGAACTTGGAACTACTGAAATTGCAAGATGGACAAGGCACCGCCATTCGATAAACAGTTACATGCATTCAAGAATCGGGCTGCAACTGCTTCTGGCCGCAATGCTCCTCGTGATCGTCAGCGATGACGCCCTGGCTCGCCCCCGTCGCCGCCGGTTTGGCCAGAGCCCTGCTCCCGCAACCGCCGCCCCTGCCGCCAGGACGCCGATGCCCCTTGTCTATCCCGCCACGAAAAAGGTCGACCAGATCGACGATTATCACGGCACCAAGGTGGCCGACCCCTACCGCTGGCTGGAAGACCCCGACAGCCCAGATACCCGCGCTTGGGTCGCGGCTCAGAACAAGGTCACCTTTGACTGGCTGGCACAAATTCCCAGCCGCGAGCCGATTCGCCAGCGGCTGACGAGCCTGTGGAACTACCAGCGCTATGGCCAACCGCACAAAAGAGGAGGCCGCTACTTCTATTCCCGCAACGACGGATTGCAGAATCAAAGCGCCGTCTATGTGGTGGAATCGCTCGACGCACGGCCGCGGCTGTTGTTCGATCCCAACACGCTCGCCGCCGACGGCACGATCGCCCTCAAGAACTGGGCGGTGAGCGACGACGGCAAGCTGATGGCCTATGGCCTGGCCGCGGCCGGCTCGGACTGGGAAGAGTGGGGCGTGCTCAATGTCGATACGGGCCGCCTGCTCCCCGACAAGCTGCAATGGGTCAAGTTCTCGCGCGTGTCGTGGACGCCCGACAACCAGGGCTTCTACTACAGCCGCTACGACCAGCCGCCGCCGGGCCAGGAGTACACGGGGCAAAATTACTACCAAAAGCTCTATTACCACCGCCTGGGCCAGCCGCAGGAGCAGGACACGCTAGTCTATGAGCGCAACGATCAAAAGGAGTGGGGCTTCGATGGCGAGGTGACCGAGGACGGCCGGTACCTGGTGATCGTGGTCTGGCGGGGGACCGAGGAAAAGAACTTGGTCTTTTACCAGGACCTGCAAACGCCCGGCTCACCCGTCGTGGAGCTGATCTCCGAGTTCGAGGCGGAATACAACTTTCTCGGCAATGATGGGCCGCTGTTTTGGCTGTTGACCGATCTCGATGCTCCGCTGCGGCGGGTGATCGCGATCGACACGACGCGGCCCCAGCGGGCCAACTGGCGGGAGGTCATTCCCCAGTCGCGCGATACGCTCCGGGCCGTCAACGTGATTGGCGATCACTTCGTCGCCTCTTATCTGAAGGATGCCGCGTCGGCGGTCAAAGTGTTCGACCTCGCCGGCAAGCATGTCCGCGATGTGGCTCTTCCCGGACTGGGTTCCGTGGGGGGCTTCGGCGGCAGGCGCGACGACAGCGAGACGTTCTATAACTTCACGAGCTATACCAATCCCGGTTCGATCTATCGCTACGACGTCAAGTCGGGCGAAAACACGCTATTCCGTGAGCCGAAGGTCGATTTTGATCCGGAGAGGTTCGAGACGAAGCAGATCTTCTTCAAAAGCAAGGACGGCACGCGCGTGCCGATGATGATCGTCAGCCGCAAGGGGCTCGTCCAAGACGGGACGAACCCAACGGTTCTGTTTGCTTACGGCGGGTTCAACAACGCCCTGACGCCGAGCTTTGCCGTCAGCACGATCGCCTGGCTCGAGATGGGGGGCGTCTATGCCGTGGCCAACCTGCGGGGCGGCGGGGAGTATGGCCGCGAGTGGCACGAGGCGGGAATGCTCGACCGCAAGCAGAATGTCTTCGACGACTTTCTGGCCGCTGCCGAGTGGCTAGTCGCCAATAAGTACACGTCGCCTGAGAAGCTCGCCATTCGCGGCGGCTCTAACGGCGGCCTCCTGGTCGGGGCGGCCATGACCCAGAGGCCCGACTTGTTTGCCGCGGCCGTGCCTGCCGTCGGCGTGATGGACATGCTCCGCTACCACAAGTTCACGATCGGCTGGGCTTGGGTCAGCGAATATGGCTCGGCCGACGAACCGGCCCAGTTCAAGTCGCTGCTGGCCTATTCGCCGCTGCACAATCTCCGGCCCGGCACGGCCTATCCGGCGACCCTGGTGACCACCGCCGACCACGATGACCGGGTTGTGCCGGGCCACAGCCTCAAATTCGCGGCGGCCCTGCAAGCGGCCCACGCGGGAAGCGCGCCGGTCCTGATCCGCATCGAAACCCGGGCCGGCCACGGCGCTAGCACGCCCACGACCAAGCTGATCGATCAGGCCGCCGACGTGCTGGCGTTCTTGACGGCGGCGCTCAAGATGCCGAGGGAGTGAGAGGTCGGAGGATAGAGGTCGGAGGTCAGAGGTCGGGAGGGCGAGGCTCCCGCCGAGCCGCTTGGAGGGAGCCGCAGAAGAACGCGGATCAACGCGGATCGGAGGCTCGCCGCATCCGTGCCCCTCCGTGTTTCCTCCGTGGCTGCCGTTGCCGCCGAACGTTACGCATCACCGGGCGGACGGGCAGAATGGCCAACCCGTCCGAGAACAACGACGCATTGTACGCGCGAAAAACCTTCGAGTAACCGGCAACTGCCCGTCCGCCCCGCTGCATGCGGTCGTTAGGCGGGCGGGTTCTTTTGTTCCACGTTGCCGAAGTCAATTCTCTTGTCTTCCGACGCCCGATTGAATTCGATGCCGGGGCGGTCGGGCCCAAAGATACGGATTCGATCCGGCGCGGTGTACCGTAGTTCGTACTCCGTATCGATTCCAAAGCGCTCATGGCCTTTGATGTCGCTGGCCATGATGATCAGGCGCAGCAAATGGCCGTCGCTGCACCAATGACCCCATTCCCTGACGGGACCGCCGGCTGTCTGAGTGACCTGGCTGTACAACCCTTCGCGAGGTCCGCCATCGAACTGGAGGAGCACGGTCGAGGCGTCAACCGTGCTGGTCCACACGCCAACGGGCGACTGCTTTTCTAGCCATCTGCGATGACTCTTGGCGAAGCGCCGCAAAGCAAACCATGCCGCCACGACGAGAGCAGTGATGACTGCGGCGAAAATCGCGACGATCTTCATGGGATGCTTCTCGCGACGCGAACACGCGAGCACCGCCGAACTATTGATTATCGCGCGCCTCTGCGCGATAGCATGCGTGGCGCAGTGGAGTAAGTCAAGCGCGCGAAGCGGCGGCCTGTGTCTGGTGCAGCGGGATGGTTCGGCGCTACCGGCACATGCGATCCTGCAACTCGTGATTTCCCCTTTATGTCTCCAGGATCTTGAAACTCGACTTCAACTCTACCGGTTCCGCCGGCTGGCTGTCCTTCGGCGGGCTGCCCCCTTTGCCTGAGCGGATGTTCCACTTTACTTCGTAGGTGCCGGTGGGGAGTTTGCCGAGGTTGACGCCGTGGACTTCGTAGTGGTCATCCCCGGCGACGGCCTCAGGACCGTTCATGGTGACGGTAAAGGTGTTTTCGTCCCGTTCGATGCGTTCGATCCACAGAAGGGTGCGGTTGAGTTGCTTCGAGCGGAACAGCACCCACGTTTCCCTATCGGCTGTCAGGACGTTCTCCGCTTTGAGCCGGCTACTGAACCACTCGGACGGCCTCTGCTTCTCTGGCTGCGGGCCGGGAACGACGATCAACTGGTCCTCTTTGCTCTTCGGACCACTGCGGACATGCTCCTCGACGTGACTCAGCGAGAACCCGACGTCGAAGAGTTCATCGTCGCCCCCTCCCTTTGGCACCGAACTGAGACGGCCGGGACCGAAGAAGAGGACGCCGGGGGGGGCCTTGCCGAGTGCGACGATGCCGAGTTCGACCGGGGCATCGAAAACGGCAGACCTCCCCCGCGAAACCTCTCCCTTGAAATGCAGACCGCCCTCCGCGATCCTGCGCAGCACACCCCTTGCCGTCCCCCCGTTTTTCGCGCGGATGTCGAACGGTTCGTTCACGGTAACAACGTCGTCCATAATCGGCTCTGTCTTGAAAGGGCCGTGGACGGAGAAGTTGAAACGGACTCGCTCCTTGAAGCCGCTGGACTTGGATGCCTGTTTGCTGTCGTTGCGAGGCTCAAGAGACGGTTTGGCACCGTCGGATTTATTCGTTTGAGTCGAATTGCCTTCTGGAATGCCCGGTGCCCGGACGGTGAAGTCCTCTTTCAACTCCCCCCAAACCCCCGCAGGTTTCAGTTCCTGCGATCGGATGATCCACTCGATCGTGTATTCCCCGGCGGGGAGCTTGCCGAGGTTGATGCCGTGGACTTCGTGGTATCCGACATTCCTCCA
>JAKEHX010000005.1 GCA_022614795.1 Planctomycetaceae bacterium
GCATCCGGACTTCTGCTTCATGGCGGAGGTGTACTGGGACTTGGAATGGACGCTCCAGCAGCAGGGCTTCGATTACGCCTACGACAAGCGACTCTACGACCGCCTGCGCGAGCGCCATGTCCGGCCCGTGCGCGAGCATTTTCATGCCGGGCTCGACTATCAGGACAAGCTCGCCCGCTTCCTGGAAAACCACGACGAGCCGCGGGCCGCGGCCGCGTTTGGGCCCGGCGTTCACCAGGCCGCCGCGGTAATCACCTTTCTTGCCCCGGGCCTGCGATTCTTCCACCAGGGACAATTCGAGGGACGCACCAAACGCATCTCACCGCATCTGGGGCGCGGCCCCGCCGAGCCGACCGATGTAGCGGTCAAGGATTTCTATGCACGACTGCTGACCATACTTCAGCAACCCGTGCTGCGCGGCGGTACCTGGCAATTGCTCGAATGCACTCCCGGCTGGGAGGGCAATTGGACCCACGATTGCTGCCTGGTCTTTGCCTGGCAGAGCGCAGGTGATGCGCCGCTCGTCGTGGCGGTGAACTATGCCGGCCACCAGAGTCAGTGCCACGTACGATTGCCGCTGGCTGATTTGGCTGGCGCGCAGTGGCGACTGCAAGATCAATTGAGTGGTACCCATCACGACTGGAATGGCGCAGACTTGCAAGACCGCGGCCTATTCCTCGACATGGCGCCTTGGCAGGCTTGTGTCCTCTCGCTCGCACGCTGCCAGTCGTAAGCTACGACGATCGAGGTTTACGTGCACGCGCGTTAGAGTTTGGTGACAATGGCGCGCTGCATCGCGGGAGCCAGCGGCAGCGTGATGACAAATGAAGTTCCTTCGCCCGGTCGGCTTGTCACCATGATTGTGCCATGGTGGGCAGCGACAATCGCCCGGCAGATGCTGATCCCAGGCAGGTGCCTCCTGGACCTCCCGCCACTGCCTGAAACATGTGCCGCGAGGGGTCGGGAGGGTCGGGAGGGTCGGGAGTCTTTGGCGGAATTCAGTCGTCCGTTATCGTTGAGTGAGCGCCGCCAGCGACTCCTAAGCTATTGCCGCGGCACGCTTTGCGAGCTGCTTACGAACTTGTGATCCCGCGGCGTCTCCCCGACTCCAGTGTCGTGCGTACAGTAGCCGAGAATTGAGCGAGCCCCCCCGCTTGACTACAACCTGCTAGCCCGGATCCCCCCTTCTCTCCCTCGGACGACCAAGCCTCTCCCGTGGCGGCTCCAATCACGGACCGATTGCGGTTGAGCTACAATTGACGACCGCTACTGCCGTGCTCGATGCTCCCGACTCCGTTCGATTGCGCGCCGCCGACCACCGGCGATTGGATGCGCTGCGCCACGCCGTCCAGCACGCCGCGCACTACCTGCCCGCGCAGGGACCGATCACGGTCTTCATTCACCACAACACGCTGCACGCATTCGAGGACTACTCATTCGACGAAGGGGTCCAGCGCGGAGCGGAGCTGTTCGGGTGCCAGCCCTATCTGGCGGAAAGCCGCTACCGCGAATACCTGCACAGCGGGCGAATCCGCGCGGCCGACATTGACGCCGTGTTGCTCGACGACTTGGGCGATGCGGCCGACGTGCTCCTGGGGTTCATGGGGACGCGGTTTCACTTGCGAAAGGCGATGCTGCACTATCCGCTGCAAACCGCGCCCGAGGCGGAACTCGCGTGGTTTATCGCCGAGACCGACGCGCTCGCCCGCTTTCGTCTGGATGCCCCGGAAGACACGCGCCGCAAGTTCCTGGAGGAGACGAAGCACTGGATCCTCCGCGACCACCGCAATGGCAATAACCGGACGAGCCGCGGGCGAAACGGCGACCAGCCCTTGCACGACGTTTTGGTAGAGCTGATCGACCGCTTTGGCCGCGGCTCGCTCGACCGCTGGAGCGACGCGACTTGGGAACAGTTTTCGCTTCAGGCTCTCTGGCGGATTTGCGAGCGGGGTGTTCGCGACGTCCCCCCCTCTGCACCGCCTGCACCTCCCATCGTCAGGCATCGCGACCGATTGCTTGCAGCCACCGGGCGCGACATCGACCAGCTCGTGAGCGAAGTGCTGATCCGCTTTTGCGCGGCCTTTCTGGACCAAGGGCTGTCGCGGTGGCCGCTCCCCGATCAGGATCGCGGGTTTTTCGCCGCGTTTGCATCGCTCTATCGCCCCCAGGGCGGCTTGTCCCAAGCCTGGATGGCGAAATTGGCCGCGGAACTGGGCCGCTTACAGGCGTCTGGCCTCTCGCCGCTGGAGATGATTGATGAGTCGCTGGTCCTCTTGGGTGTCGAGGATCAAGATCGCGAAGGGTACTTGATCGCCACGCTGCTGGCCCTGCGCGGCTGGGCCGGCATGATCCAACAGATGGAAACCCGCGGCGATCTCTTCGCTCATCCAATTCCTGCGGGGAGCCTGACCGAGTTTCTGGCGGTGCGGCTCGTGCTGGAACGCTTGGCGCTGGCCCACGTGGCCCGCGAGGAGCTGGGCTTTTTCGGGCCGCTCGATCAACTGCCGCATGCCCTCCCGCCCGCCGCCCAGCCGCCGGCGACCGGCGTCGATCAGCGCGCGTTTCAGGTGTTTCAACTGGCCCAGGTGCTCGGCTGGCTGCCGCCGGCACTGGCCCAGCTTTCATCAATGGAATGGACGACGCTGATCCGTGAGATCGAGGCTTTTCCCGAGGTCCAGCGGCGGCGCGTGCTGCACGCTGCCTTCGAGCGCCGCTTTCGGAACCAGACGCTTGACGCGATCGCGTGCCACTCGAGGCGGTCGCCCGCCCGTGTCGCGGCGCCGCAGTTTCAAGCCATTTGCTGCCTGGATGAACGCGAAGAGTCGTTCCGCCGCCATCTGGAGGAACTCGGCCCTGATATCGAGACATTCGGCGCGGCCGGCTTTTTCTCCGTGCCCATGTATTACCGCGGGGCGGCCGATGCCCATTTCGTCCCGCTCTGCCCCATTGTGATTCACCCGGAGCATTGGGTTGCAGAACTCGTCGATGACGAACAGGGCTTGCTTGGCGGCCGGCGGGCCAAGACGCGCCGCGCCGTCGCAGTGGCGACCCACCGTATGCACCTGGGGAGCCGCAGCTTTCTTGGCGGCGCGATTCTCGCCGCAGGGCTGGGCGCGCTGGCCTCGATCCCCCTGGTGGCCCGCGTGCTGTTCCCCCGCTTGACCGCCCGAATCCGCCGGGCCGCTGAACACTGGGTTCGCCCGCCCGCCGCCACGCACCTGGAACTTGAAAGGAGCCAACCCGAACCAGCGCCCCGCCCGGGCCATCTCGGCTTCTCGCTCGAAGAGAAGACGAACATGAGCGAGCGGCTGCTCCGCGAGGTCGGGCTCACGTCGAGCTTTGCGCCGCTCGTGCTGATATTGGGACATGGCTCCAGCAGCCTCAACAACCCGCACAACTCGGCGTACAACTGCGGCGCGTGTGGCGGCGGGTGTGGCGGTCCCAATGCCCGGGCACTTGCCGAGATGTTGAACGACCCGCGGGTCCGCCAGGGCCTGTCTCAGCGCGGCCTGGTCGTTCCGCGCCAGACGTGGTTCGTCGGCGGATGGCACAACACCTGCAACGACTCGGTGACTTATTTCGACATCGAGCACATTCCTGAATCCCTGGCTTGCGAGTTCCGCCAGCTTCGCGCGTTCATCGCCGAGACATGCGACGCCAACGCCCACGAGCGCTGCCGCCGTTTCCTCTCGGCGCCGCTGACGTTGTCGCCTGTCCAGGCGCGGCGGCACGTCGAAGGCCGCTCCGAAGACCTGGCCCAGACACGCCCCGAGTGCGGGCACGCCACCAACGCCGTCTGCTTTGTCGGCCGCCGCAGCCGCACACGCGGTCTGTTCATGGACCGGCGCGCGTTTCTGACTTCCTACGATCCCACGCAGGACGACGCCGAGCATTCCATCCTCACCCGCCTGCTCGGCGCGGCCGTCCCGGTCTGCGGCGGAATCAACCTCGAGTACTATTTCTCGTACGTCGATAATACCGGCTATGGCTGCGGCACCAAGCTGCCGCACAATATCACGTCGCTGTTGGGCGTGATGGACGGCGCTGCCAGCGATCTGCGGACGGGCCTCCCTTGGCAAATGGTCGAAATCCACGAGCCGATGCGCCTGCTGATGGTGATTGAAACCACGCCGGCGGCGATCAGCGCGATCATGGACCGCAACCCGGGGATCGGGAGACTGTGCCGTAACGGATGGGTTCAGTTGGCGACGCTCTGCCCCGATTCCTCGCAAGTGCACCTGTTGCGCGGTGAGCAGTTCGTTCCCTACAGGCCCGAATCGACCAAACTGCCGCAAGTGGCCTCGTCGCTCAGTTCGTATCGCGGCTGGCGCGACCACCTGGGATACGCCCAAATCAAGAGTTCCACCGCCGCTTCCCGACTGACCGCGTCCTGATTCGTTCTGCCAGTCCATGTTCGACATTTCGCAAAGTCTCTGGCTCCTGGGCACGCTGGTCGTCGTTGTGCCGGCGCTGCTCGTCGCTGCCTTGGGCCTGACGACGCTCGCCGGCCGCCCGTGTCCGGAGCACCTCACCAGCCGGCTTGTGCAAGCGGCCATGACCATTGGCCTGCTGGCGGCGTGCGGCGTGCTGGCAATGATGCTGGCAACGGGCAAGCGGCACGTGCCGATCCACTTGGGCAATTGGGTGGAGATTGCGGCTCATGAAGCGGCAGCTCCAGAAACGACACCTCATGCACCCATGGTGCATGGCGAAAGCGCTGAGAGTCCTCAGCACTTTCACTTCGCCTTCAAGTTCACCTTCGACCGCCTGTCGGTTCCGTTTGTCATCCTGACGTTTCTGCTATGCGGCGTGATCGGCGCGTTTGCCAGCAAATACCTGCATCGCGAGCCCGGTTTCAATCGCTTCTTCGTGCTGTATGCTTTGTTTGCCCTGGGCATGGTGCTCACGTCGCTGGCGGGAACGATCGAAACGCTGTTCACCGGCTGGGAGCTGGTCGGCGTGTCGTCGGCCCTCCTGGTTGCGTTCTTTCATGAACGGCCCGGACCGGTTGACAATGGCCTCAGGGTCTGGGCCGTCTACCGCTTTTCCGATGCGGCACTGCTCCTGGCTGCCGTCGTCATGCACCACATGCGTGGCGCGGGCGATTTCGATACGCTGCTCGGGGCCACGCCGCCATGGCCTGAAAGCCACTCCGAGCTCACCAGCCAGCAAGCGCTAATCGTCGGCTCATTGCTCTTGGTCGCCGCAGCAGGGAAATCGGCCCTGGTCCCCTTCTCGGGCTGGCTGCCGCGAGCAATGGAAGGTCCGACGCCGTCCAGCGCCATCTTCTACGGCGCCCTGTCGGCCCACCTGGGGGCCTTCCTGCTGTTGCGCGTCAGTCCCCTTCTCGACCTGTCGCTGGGACTGAGCATCGCCGTCGTTCTGCTCGGCCTGTCCACGGCGATCTTTGCTTCCCTGGCCGGACGGGCCCAGTCGGACATCAAATCGGCGCTCTCCTTCGCCGCCCTCACGCAAGTTGGTCTGATCGTCGCCGAGATCGGGCTGGGTTTGCGCTACCTCGCGCTCGTCCACATTCTGGGCCACGCATCGCTGCGCACGCTCCAGTTCCTGCGGGCTTCGTCGCTGCTCCAGGACTACCGCATGATGGAGGACGCGATCGGCTCGCGATTGCCTGGCCGCACCGCGGAGCTGCCGCTGGCGCCGGCTCGCTCTCGGACCTGGCTCTATCGCCTGGCGATTGGGCGCGGCTACCTGGACCTGTTCCTCGCGGACTACATCGCCCAGCCGATCCTCCGGACTTTCCGAGCGTGCGATGCCCTGGAACGGCGCTGGACCGACCTGCTGACCCGCGGCCCCTCGCGCGAATCGGACGAGCTGGCGCCTGGCGCGGGCTCCTTGAAGGAGCCACTATGAACGAACTTCATTTCCCGCTGCTGGAATTGGCGATCGCCATTCCGCTCGTCGGCTCGCTCGTGGTGAGCGGCGTGCGCGACGTGGAGCGTGCCCGCTTCTGGACCCTGCTCGTCTGCGGGGCGGCATTTGTCTGCACGGTCGGCGCGTGGCAGGACTTCAACTGGTCGCATTTCACCGTGCAGCCCGCCGCCAGCAACACTGCGGCGCACGACCGCTGGGACGTCGTCGCATGGGCGACCGGACACAACTGGATCGTGATCGATGAGCTGAGCGCGCCGCTCTTGCCGCTGGCCAGCCTGCTTTACTTGTTGACGACGATTGCCACGTTGCGGACGAAGGTCCGGCGATTCTCGTTTCCGGCCGCGCTGTTGGCCGAGGCGATCGTGCTGGCAACGCTGAGTTGCCGCGAGCCGCGGGGCGTGATCGTCCTCTTGGCGCTGGGCACCATTCCCCCGTGTCTGGAACTGCGGGATCGCGGCAAGCCCACCGGGGCGTTCGTCTTGCACATGGGACTGTTTGTGGCCGCGATGACAGGAGGCTGGCTCCTCGTGGAGTGGTCGGGCCAGTCTCCGCCGCCCGTTTGGGCGCTGGCGCCGCTGGTGCTGGGAATCCTGATCCGCAGCGGCATCGCCCCCTTTCACTGCTGGGTCACCGACCTGTTCGAGAACGCGACCTTCGGCCGGGCCCTGCTCTTCGTCACGCCGATGATGGGCGCTTATGCCGCGGTGCGCCTGCTCCTGCCGGTAGCGCCTGATTGGATGCTCCACGGCATTGGACTACTTGCCCTGGCTACGGCCGTCTATTCCGCCGGCTTGGCCCTCGTGCAGCGCGAAGCACGGAGATTCTTCTCATATATCTTTCTCAGCAACTCAGCTCTCGTGCTCGTCGGGCTCGATTCGCTGACGCCGATCGGACTGACCGGCGCGCTGACGATGTGGCTTTCGGTTGGCCTGTCGCTCGCCGGGTTTGGCCTCACGCTCCGCGCGCTGGAGGCCCGGCATGGCCGCTTGTCGCTCACAAGCTATCACGGCGTCTATGAACACACGCCGGAGCTGGCCGTCTGCTTTTTATTGACCGGGCTGGCCAGCGTCGGATTTCCCGGCACGTTTGGCTTTCTGAGCAGCGAACTGCTCGTCGATGGCGCGGTGCAGGCCTTTCCATATGTCGGAATCGTGGTGCTCATTGCCTCAGCACTCAACGGAATCGCGGTCCTGCAAGCTTATTTCCGCCTGTTCACGGGTACGCGCCACGCCGCCTCAGTGCCGCTCAAGATCGGCCCGCGCGAACGTATTGCCGTCCTGACCATGGCGGCGCTCGTTCTTGGCGGCGGAATCTACCCTCAACCGGGCGTCGCCTCACGGCACCATGCCGCCACGACGATCCTGAAGAGTCGCTTGCGGGTGCAGGAGGTGCGTTCAAAAGCGGACACCGCCGCGCCAAATGGCGCCTCCGATGAATGATCCCTAGTGCTTCGTCAACGCTAAAAAATGGGGTCATGGCTCGTCAGGGTGAGTAAGTGAGTGGTGAGTAGGTGAGTGGTTTCGTATCGACCAACACTCACCTACTCGCCAGTCACCTACTCACCACCCACCACCACGACCGGGCCGGAAAATCGGCAAATTGTGCATGACCGACCCGGCACAATGGCGGGCCACGACCTAGGCTACTGTAGCGGGTGCGCGCCGTCCGCGGTTGGAACCGGGAGGTCTTGCGCGCCGCCAGCGGAGAACGGCTTGATGAGCGGTCACAGACCGGATAGCGCGATTCGTCTCGGAGAAGCGCGCGCGCTGAGCTTCCGCGGTCAATTGACCCTGCTCGGCGCCGCCCTGCTGATCGGGACTGGCGCGGTGATCTTGACGGGACTGGACGCGCTTGCCTCGCCTGAGATTTGGCGCATTGCTAACGTGGCCGGCGCGATGCTCTCCGTCCTGGTGCTGAGCCTGGCCCTGGCCTGGCGATTAGTCGCACAGTGCCTGGGAATTCTCGATTGTCTGGTGCAGGCGCTGGAGCGCGTGGCCAATGGCGACTTGAGCCAGCGCTTGGTCGAGGGCGGCAGCCGCGAGATGCACCGCGTGGCGAGTGCCTTCAACCTGGCCGTCCAGAACTCCACCCGCCGCGCGGAAAACCTGAAACAATCGTCGCTCAAGCAGCTGCAAGCGGCGATTGAACTGCGCGAGTCACGCGAACTGGCCACCGCGATCCAGGAGACGGCGCTCGACTCGATCATCACTATCGACGCCCGCGGCAAGATCCTCGCATTCAACGCGGCAGCCGAGGCCACCTTCGGATTCAAAGCTTCCCAGGCGATCGGCCAGAACATCGCGGAGTTGATTGTGCCGGAGCGCTTGCGCGAGCCGTATCGCCGCGGACTGGCACACTATCTGGAAAGCGGCGAAGGGCCGATCCTGGGCAAACGGGTCGAAATGCCGGCTTTGCGCGCCAGCGGTGAGGAGTTTCCCGTCGAGGTGGCGATCGTCGCCAACGCGCTGCGTGGGTCGATCTGTTTCACCGCCACGATCCGCGACCTGACCGATCGCAAGCAAGCCGAGAAAGAGCTGGCCCGTGCCGCAATGTACGACAGGCTGACGGGCTTGCCCAACCGGACGCTGCTGCTCGACCGGGTGGAGCAGGCCCTGGCCCGCGCCCGCCGCTCGCGCGGAGTATTCGCGCTGATGTTTCTCGATTGCGACCGGTTCAAGCTCATCAACGACGGCCTGGGGCACGACGTCGGCGACGCCCTGCTGTGCGAAATCGCCGCCCGGCTGACGAGCGAGCTGCGGTGCGGCGATTCCGTGAGCCGGCCGGATTCGGGGACCTCCGCGGCGCGGATGGGCGGCGACGAGTTTGTCGTGATGCTCGATCCGATTCGCAAGGCCGAGGACGCGCTCGCCTTGGCCGATCGGCTGCTGGCGGCGCTGGCGCGGCCGTACCGCCTGGGCCCGCACGAAGTTTTCTCCACGGCCAGCATCGGGATCGTGGTGGCGGGGGGCGATTATGAGCGGGCCGAAGACCTGATCCGCGACGCCGACACAGCGATGTACGAAGCGAAACGCGCCGGCAAGGCCCGCTATGCGGTGTTCGACGAAGAAATGCGCAAGCGCGTTCAGCGGCGCCATTTGCTCGAGAACGAGCTGCGCCGGGCCATCGAAGGCGAGCAGTTCTCGCTCGCCTATCAGCCCATCGTGTCGCTCGAGACCGGCCGTCTGAAGAGCGTCGAGGCGTTGCTCCGCTGGCTGCACCCGGCACAAGGGTCCATCTCGCCCGCGGAATTCATTCCCATCGCCGAGGAATCCGACCTGATCCTGCACATCGGGCGGTGGGTTCTCACCGAAGCCACGCGGCAGATGGCGGAGTGGGTCGAGTGGCTGGGGCCGGCCGCACCCCCCACGATCAGTATTAACCTCTCGCGCAAGCAGTTTTCACAAAGCGATCTGGCCGAGCAAGTCCACGCCGCGGCCGAATCCGCCGGCCTGCCCCCCAGCCGCATTCAACTCGAAATCACGGAGGATACGTTTGCCAGCGACGTTCCGACGGCGATTGCCACAATGAACGCGATCAAGCGTCTGGGGTTTTTGCTGGCCATCGATGATTTCGGCACTGGCCACTCGTCGTTCGCGTCGCTGCACGAGTTTCCTGCCGACGTGCTCAAAATCGACCGTTCGCTGCTGATCGACATCGAGACCAGCAAGCAGACGGCGGCCATGGTCCATGCCCTGGCCATCCTCACCAACAATTTGGGATTGGCGATCGTCGCTGAGGGCGTGGAACGCGAGTCCGAGGTCGTCATCCTGCGCGAGCTCGGATGCCATTTCGGCCAGGGCTATTATTTTGCCAGGCCCCTATCGCCAGACGCCTTTGCCGAGTTCGCGCTGCGGCGACTGGCCCAAGAGAGCAGCGTGATTCCCGCGGCATCGCTTGAGCGGCGCTGGGCGGAACTGGAGTCCCCGGCGCTCAATGTCTGATGGCGCCAGTGGCTGCGCGTAGAAATTGAGAATCAATTGCGGGCAACTCTTGGCTCGACCACAATTGGGCCATGTCCGACGTCACTCGCATCTTGTCGCAGATCGAATCGGGCGATCCGCAGGCCGCCGAGCAGCTCCTGCCGCTGGTCTATGACGAGTTGCGGAAGCTGGCGGCGGCCAGGCTCGCCCACGAGAAGCCGGGACAAACGCTGCAGGCGACGGCTCTTGTGCATGAGGCGTATTTGCGCCTGGTAGGTCCCGCGGGACAGGAGCCAGGAGCCAGCGGCCAGGAACCAGCCGACCAATCTCTGGCCCCTGGCCCCCGGCCCCTGGCTCCTTCTCCTCCCGCGGCCATTTCTTCGCCGCGGCGGCCGAGGCCATGCGGCGGATTCTCATCGATCGGGCCCGCGCGTGCGGCAGCGTCAAGCGGGGCGGCAATCACCGGCGGCTCGTGCTGACCGACGTGCCCAGCAAGGACGAAACGCTGCGCGTCGATGACCTGCTCGACTTGGACGCGGCGCTATCGAAGCTGGCTCTCGTCGATCCGGTCGCCGCCAGGCTGGTCGAACTCCGCGTCTTTGCCGGCCTGTCCGTGGACGAGTCGGCTGCGATCTTGCGTTTATCGCCCAGCACGGCCAAGCGAACTTGGAATTACGCCCGGGCCTGGCTGCGGCGCGAAGTCGGCGGCGAATGCAATTCTCGTCCCAACTCCTGATCCGGCAACCAGTTCGGCAATTCCGTCAGTTTTTGTGACCCACCCGCGGGCCTTTTTCCGCACTGTACTCTGCCGGGCTCCTTGCTCCCCGGCCCTGGGAAGCGTGCTATGTCTGAGAACCCCACCGCTGATCGCTCGATCTTCCTGGCCGCGATCGACATCGCCTCGCCAGCCGAGCGCGATGCGTTCGTCGCGCGGGCCTGCGGCGAGAACCCGCAACTGCGGGCCGATGTCCAGGCCCTCTTGGCGGCTCACGACCAGTCGGGCGACTTGCTCGATGCCCCGGATTTGGCTGCACGCACCACGGATTCACCCGTCAGCGAGCGCCCCGGCACGCAGATCGGTCCCTACAAGTTGCTTCAGCAAATCGGCGAAGGGGGCTTCGGCGTCGTCTACATGGCGGAGCAGACCGAGCCGGTGCGCCGCCGCGTGGCCCTCAAGGTCATCAAGCCCGGCATGGACACCCGGCAGGTGATCGCCCGCTTCGAGGCCGAGCGGCAGGCTCTGGCGGTGATGGATCATCCGAACATTGCGAAAGTGCTGGATGCGGGGGAAGTGCGGAGTGCGGAATTCGGATTGCGGAGTGAGGAGGATTTGGCTTCCGCCACTCCGCATTCCGCACTCCGCATTCCGCATTCGGCCGGGCGGCCGTATTTCGTCATGGAGCTCGTCCGCGGGACGCCCATCACGCATTACTGCGACGAGAACAGCCTCAGCATCCGCGAGCGGCTGGCCCTCTTCGGCTCGGTCTGCCAGGCGATCCAGCACGCCCACACCAAGGGGATCATCCACCGCGACATCAAGCCGACCAACGTTCTGGTCACGCGGCAGGACGGCGAGCCGGTCGTGAAAGTCATCGACTTCGGCATCGCCAAAGCGACGGGCCAGCAGCTCACCGACAAGACGCTGTTCACCGATTTCGCGCAGATGATCGGCACGCCGCTCTACATGAGCCCCGAGCAGGCGGAGCTCAGCGGCACTGACATCGACACGCGGAGCGACATCTACTCGCTCGGCGTGCTGCTGTACGAATTGCTCACCGGCTCGACGCCCGTCAGCAAGAAGCAGCTCAAGCAGGCCTTGGACGAAATCCGCCGCATCATCCGCGAGGATGAGGCACTGAAGCCCAGCGTGCGGATTGGCTGCAGCGAAACGCTTCCTGCGATCGCTGCACATCGTCACATCGAGCCGGCCCGCCTGAGCCGGCTGGTCCGCGGCGAACTCGACTGGATCGTGATGAAGTGTCTGGAGAAGGATCGCAACCGCCGCTATGAGACGGCCAGCGCTCTGGCGGCCGACGTTCAGCGGTACCTCAACGACGAGCCGGTGCTGGCCTGCCCGCCGTCGGCGTGGTACCGCTTCC
>JAKEHX010000303.1 GCA_022614795.1 Planctomycetaceae bacterium
GTCCGCTACTCCATCACGGTGCCATGTCTCGCCAGGTTCTCTTGCCACCCGATAACGGCACGCTCGCCGATGGCACTCGCGTCGGCGGCTGGTGGCACGATGACGAGTCCGAAGCGGGGCGGATTGTCTGCGATCTATGTCCGCGCGACTGTCATCTGCGCCCCGGCGACCGGGGCTTCTGCTTCGTGCGCGAGAACCGCGACGGACGGATGGTCCTTTCGACGTATGGCCGCTCGACTGGGTTCTGCATCGACCCGATCGAGAAAAAACCGCTCAACCATTTCTACCCGGGGACGAGCGTCCTGTCGTTCGGCACGGCCGGCTGCAACCTGGGCTGCAAGTTCTGCCAGAATTGGTCGATCAGCAAGTCGCGCGAGATCGAGCAACTCAGCGAAGACGCGTCGCCCGAGGCGATCGCCACTGCGGCCCTCAAACTTGGCTGCAAGAGCGTGGCGTTCACCTACAACGATCCGGTTGTCTGGGCCGAATACGCGATCGACGCCGCTCGCGCCTGCCGCGCGGCGGGGGTCAAAACCGTCGCGGTCACCGCCGGCTACATCACGCCTGCCGCCCGCCCCGCGTTCTATGAACACATGGATGCGGCCAACGTCGATCTCAAGGGCTTCACCGAGAAATTCTATCGCCACTTGACGCTGTCGCATCTGGAGCCGGTCAAAGAAACGCTTCAGTGGCTGGTCCACGAGTCGCCGGTCTGGACGGAAATCACCAACCTGATCATTCCGCGCGAGAACGACTCGCCCGACGAGCTGAAGTCGATGTGCGACTGGATTCTCGCGGCCCTGGGACCGAATGTCCCCGTGCACTTCACGGCTTTTCATCCCGATTTCCGGCTGATGGACCGCGAGCGGACGCCAGCCGAAACCTTGCTGGCTGCCCACGATATCGCCACGCGGGCCGGACTGAACTATGTTTACGTGGGGAACATCCAGGCCCGCTCGCAGCAGACCACTCATTGCCCGGGCTGCCGCCGTCCGCTTGTCGAACGCGAAGGCTACAACCTGCGGCACTATGCATTGGACGGCAGCCGCTGCCGGCATTGCGGCACGGCGATCCACGGACATTGGGGCGGCGGGCCCGGCAATTGGGGAAGTCGCCGCCAGCCGGTGCGGATCAGCCAGTATCAGGTACGCCCGGCGCGGGAATATGCGATATCGCCAGGCCCCGCGGCCGTCCCCACTGTAACGACGAAAAGTGTCATGACCATCCAGCCGCCGCCGGTCGCACTGACCATCGAGTCGCTCACTGCCGAGCACGAGCGGTCGATCCTGCGGGCGGCTTGTCGGCTTTTGGCGGCCGCGGTTTCCGGCAGCGACACCGAGCCGCGTGCGGATGAGCTGCCTGAGATCGCCGATCTGCCGGTGCTGGGCGTCTTTGTCAGTTTGAAGCGTGCCGGCAAGCTGCGGAGCTGCTGCGGATTTTTGGGGCAGAACGTGCCGCTGGCCAAAGCCCTGGCGAGTGCTGCTCGGCGGACGGCCTGCGAGGACCATCGCTTTCCGCCGATCGCGGCCCGCGAATTGGCACAGCTGGACGTGGAGGTCTGGCTGCTGCACAACCTGGAGCCAATTTCTGCCAAAGGGGAGGACCGCCGCGCCGCCGTGAAAATCGGCCGCCACGGCCTTCAGATCGCGCACGGCAACCAGCGCGGGCTGCTCCTGCCCGGAGTCGCGGTCGAGAACGGCTTTGACGCCGAGACGTTCTTGCAACACGTGTCGCTGAAGGCGGAGCTGCCCGCCTCAGCCTGGCGGGAAGATGCCGCGTCGCTGGCCACGTTCGAAGGCCGCGCCATTGCCGGCTCCGTCGGCCAATTGCTCGACCAGCCGCCGGCAGGCCCCGCGTTTTCATTTACCGAGCGCGACCTGGCGGCGCTGGCCGAGTTTTGCCATCGCAACCTGCTGGCGCTCTTGGCCGGCGCCACGCCAAACTATTTTGCGATGGGGCTGGCCGACGGCAATGTCCACGGGGCCATCGTCAGCCTGGTGGACGCCGCCGGGAACGAATTCCTCCAGGCCAACCGCCTCTCGATCCGCAGCAGCTTGCCGCTGCAATCGACGCTCTTCGGCCTGACCGAAAACCTCGCCCAGATGCTCCAGCGAATGCGGCTCTCGTCCGACCGGTTCCTCGAGATCAAATTGCTGCTGACGATTCTGCGCGAGCCAGCCATGCACGGAACCGCGGCCGAGCCTGACCTGCGGGGCTTCGACCCGGCGCGGCACATGCTGCTGGCCATGGAGCGGGGCAAGACGGCGGGACTTTTTGACCCTGCCCAGAACGCCGAAAAGTTGGTGGCCCAAGTGGCTCGCGCCGCTCAGGCGGGCGCACTCGAAACGACCCAGCTGTTCTCGTTGCCGGCGCTCGCCCAGATGCCGCAGGTCAAGGTCGTGCATGTGCCGCGGCCGACGAGCGGACCGGCCGTGCGGCCGGCCGGCGTTGCAGGCAGGTTTTATCCGGCAGATCCCGAGGAATTGGCCCGGCTCGTCGATCGATGCATGCCCAGCGGCCCGGTCGAGCAGCGCCCCTGGCCGGCACTGATGGTGCCGCATGCGGGGCTGATTTATTCCGGCCGAATTGCCGCCGACACCCTGCGGCGCGCGCAGATTCCGAGTACGGTGATTGTCATCGGCCCCAAGCACACGCCGCAGGGGGTCGAGTGGGCGATCGCTCCGCACCAGACGTGGTCGATTCCCGGCGCCACGCTCGCCGCCGATCCGCAGCTCGCCCACCGGTTGGTCGAGGCCATTCCCGGCCTGGCGCTCGATGCCGTCGCCCACGCGCAGGAACACGCGGTCGAAGTCGAGCTTCCCTTTCTGGCACGCCTGGCGCCGCAAGCGAAGGTCGTGGGGATCGCGCTGGGCGGCAGCGACCTGCCTCGCTGCCGGCAGTTTGCCGCGGGGCTGGCTCAAGTGGTGCGCTCGCTCCCCGAGCGGCCGCTATTGGTGATCTCCAGCGACATGAACCACTTTGCCAGCGATGCCGAAAACCGCCGCCTCGATGAGATCGCCCTGGCGGCGATGGAGTCGTGCGATCCCGAGCAGCTCTATGGCACCGTCAAGCGGCACCACATCAGCATGTGTGGCGTCGTGCCGGCGGTGATCGTCATGGAGACGCTGCGGCTTTTGGGGCAGCTCGAGCGCGTCGAGCGCGTGGCCTATGCCACCAGCGCCGACGTCAGCGGTGACAAAAGCCGCGTGGTGGGCTATGCGGGGATGCTGCTCGGCTAATGTAGGCCCAGACTCCGCCTGGGTCAGGGAAATGCAGTGATGGTCAATCAAGCTCCACCGCTGTCCCTCACGGCGTGAGGGACTTACGCCGCGGCTCGGACGCTGACCGCCATCGTGGGTTCGAGCACCTGGGCCAGCGTCCCGTCGGCCTGATAGACCTTGACTTGGTTCTCTTCGAGAAACCACACCGCCGTGGCCGCATCGGTCTCGAACCGCCGGCCGCAGTAGCAGCCGTCGCGGATCAAGATCGTCTCGCGCATCGGCTCCGGTTCGGCCTGGCCGAGCTCGGCAAATGCCTGAAAAACGAGTGAGCGAACCCTGTCAGTCACCGATGCATCGCGCATCTACAATCCCGCTGCTCGTGGACGGTCCGGCTGGCAAGAGGCGTAAAAGGGGATCGGCAGGCAAGGTCGGAAATCATGCACTTGCCGCGCCGAGTCGCCACAGACCGCGCAGCTTGCCGCACTTTGCCAGGCGTTACAGCTTGCTTCCAGTGTCACACTGAGCCGCCGCTGGTCGATTCCATTACGAGCCGGAGACGTCAGTAATTCACAGTGCGGAGCATGCCAATGTCCGACGAAATCGAAGTCAACATCCAGGACCTGTCGATCGACGAAATTCGCGAGCTGCTCTTGGAAGCAGGGGCCAACATCTCACACGATCAGGCCGAACAGCTCGCCGCGTTCATTGCCAATGCCGGCGGCCTGGAAGCGGCCCTCGACGTGCTCCTGCAATTGGCCGAGCAGCGCGAGGATGCGTAGCCAGTCGCCTTCCGTGGCCAACGCAGCTTAGGTCGACTGGCGTTAAGATATCGGTCATCCGCCCGAGCCACCGGCCATGACCAAACCCACGCCAGAGCCGATCGATCCCGCCCGCGTCCGCGAGCTGGCCCTGGCGGTTATCGCGGCCGATCGGTTTCCGCACTTGGCGACGATCGACGGCCACCAGCCGCGGCTGCGGCCAGTCTCGCCCGTGAAGACCGACGGGTTCACGATCTATGTCGCGAACCTGCGGATGTATCACAAGACGGCCGAGATTGCGGCCAACCCGCGGGTCGAGCTGTGCTACCTGGACGATGGACACAACCAGGTCCGCTTGAGCGGCGTGGCCGAGATCGTCACCGAGCGGCCGCTACTCGAAGAGATTTGGGCGGCCAATCCGCTCATGCGGCAATACCTCGGCAGCCTCGACAACCCCGCGCTGATCGTCTATCGCATCCGGCCGACCCAGGTGCGGTATATGCAAGAATGGTCGCTGGAGTATTACGAGGTGCCCACGGCCAGTTCAGTGTGAGCTACGGGTAATTGTCTTACCCGTGCCGACGCACGACATACTTCGCGGCGGCTTTCTGGGCCAGGTCCGCGCGGCGGCTCGCCTTATAGCCGTGCTCCACCGCGAACCACTCCGCATAGCGCTCGCGGTCGAGATAGCGGCTGTTACGGCTGTCGAGAATGTGCCCCAGCTCGTGAATCAGCACGTTGTTGAGATAGAAGTCGCGGAGGGCCGCCTCCGTCCAGACCAGCCGCCACTGGCCCCGAGCGTGTTCCCAGCGGGCGTCGTACATCGCGGCTTCGATCTTCTGCTGCGGGCGCGGAGGCTTGCCGAACGATTCGACGAGCGACTCCTCGATCGGGTAGAGGTAGATCGTGCTCCCCCATTGCATGCCGTAGCACGCCGCCCGCCGCTTCTTGCGGGTCATGGTGCTGAGCTGTACGACATCCAGGCCGGCGAGCATCCATTCCGGCAGCTGAGCCAGCCGGCCGCGGATGTCCTCCTCCGTGATGACGTGGCGATAGCCCTGGCCGGCGTTGCGGACGATCACGGCGTAGTCGCCTGTGCACCGCGCCTCGGCCGGTTCGTACCACTCTTCCGGCGGCAGATAAGGGCCGCGGAGGGGCGCACTACCGATCCGCATCCGCTTGCCCATCGTCACCAGCCGGCGCGCGGAGCGAGCGGCGGCGTTCTTCGCTGGCGCTTGGCCCTTGAGCGGCAGATTGAGGCGACGCGACATCGGACGGCAATCGAAAACAGGGTGGATTGGAGGGCGCTTGAGGTCCAGCCAATAAGGCTGCACCTTTGGGCCCACACCTATCCTACGAAGGCCGCGTCACCGAATTCAAGCTGTACGCGCAAGACAATGGCAGACAACGACTTACGTCGATTTTGCAGCCTGGACGCGGAAGGCCGGTGGGGGCATTTCCAGCAGTCTCTGCCGTCAAAATCGGAAGTCGGTCAAAGTTCCAATCGGAATGTAGGACGGACTTTCAATCCGTCCAAATTGAACGAGACTCAGCAGAGTCCCGGTTGTTTGCTTTCGCAGGCGCCCGTCAGCCCCAAAGCCGCGGTTGCAATCGAGCGTTCGGCTCGCATTGGCTCGTGTCCTGGACTCCCGGCGGGGCATTGCTTTCGCCCCCCTCTGGACCGAGTGAAATCAGGACGATGACAACGATAGTAACGATGATAAACACGGCGGCAACAATACCACCGCCAATCCATAGCGCCCGCCAGCGGCCCTGAGGCTTTGCTGCGTCTAGCGCATGCGACGCCTCGCCGGTCCCCGATGGGGATTTTTTCGCAGCCGCATTGACCTTGGTCACCGCCGCAGCGCTGACCGCGGTTGGAATCGCCGAGGTTTCGGTCACCGCCGGATTGGGGCCGGACTTCGCAACGACCTCTGCGCCGCCCGATCTGGTTACAGCAGACATCGCCCCCGACGGTGCGGTTGCGGGCTTGGTGACTTTGGAGCTGCCCCCGGTATTGATGACGATGGTCCCCGAACCGCTCTTTTTGTCCGAACCTGTCGGCAGATCGAGCGATTTGGCCACGGGAAGCGACTTGACCCGCTTGCTGTCGTCGGTCGTCTTGCCGCCCGGAGACGAATCCAGTCCCTTTTTAGTTTCAGTGCGGGCCTTGTCATGGACCGTGTCTTCGCTCCGATTGGGCAGGAGCTTTTTGCCGCTCCCCTTTTTTCGATCGGAGTCGCCGCCAACTTGCTGCGAACCGCCCGCAGACGACGGCCCGCCGCTGCCGCCGGGCTCGTATCGATAACCATGGGTGGCCAGCCATTTTTCCAAAGCGCCGGCGACGTCGAGCATGGTCGCGTACCGCTTTTCCGGCCGCTTTTGCATCATCTTCACGCAAATATCCGCGAGGTCGCGCGGGCACTCCGGCCGGTCCTTGCGGATGTCCTCGGGCATTTGTGTTTGATGCTTGGCGATCCGCTGGGCGAGCGTGCCGTCGTTGAACGGCGGATGGCCGGTCAGCAGGAAATAAAGCGTACAGCCCAAGCCGTAGATATCGGCCCGGTAATCGACGCGGTGGCTGTTCACCGCCTGCTCGGGCGCCAGGTAATCGGCCGTTCCGAGCACGTTTTCATTGTGGGCGACAGTCAGAGAGGCCTCTTCGCTGTCGGAAAACAGGGCCAGGCCCAGGTCGAGAATTTTGACGATCCCCTTGGGATCGACCAGCAGGTTCGCGGGCTTCACGTCGCGATGGATCAGGCAAGCGTCGTGGGCGTGGCTCAGCCCCTCGGCAGCCTGGGCGATGTAATTGCAGGCCAGTTCCAGCGGGAGCGGCCCCTCTTGCTTGACGATCGTATTGAGGTCCTTCCCTTCGATGTACTCCATCACGATGTAGTGTTGGTCGCCGTCGTTGTCGAGGTCGTAGGCCCGGACGATGTTCGGGTGATCGAGCGTGGCGGTCGCCACCGCCTCGCGGTGGAAGCGGTCGAGGTAGCTCGAATCTTTGACCTTCGTCTTCGGAAGCACCTTGATCGCCCGCTGCCGGTGCATGAGAGTGTGCTCGGCCAGATAGACGCTGCTCATGCCGCCGCTGCCGATGTGCTTGAGGAGCTTGTACCTCCCCAGGAAGTAGCCCCTGTGCTTGCGGTCCATCAGCTTCTCAACGTGCCACGACGTGAGCAGGCCGGCACTGATCAGGTGGTCGGCCGTCGTGTTGGCGTCGGGGAGCGCCCCGCGATGCTTCTCGCGCAGGATTGCGAGCTGTTTCGACAACGCGTCCTTATCGACGAGCTCGCTGCGCTCGACGTAGTCCAGGAACATCTCGACGCTAAGTTGAGCCATGTCGGGCGGGCAGCCCGGGGCCGCCTCCGCTTCCACTGCGTACCTCAGCCTGCAACCCGTGGGCCGCAGGCGGGCATGGTTCCAGTCTCCTCCTCCGATGGCCGGACAAAACAATTGGTCGCTACCCCTGCGGCGACCGGATATGAGGACGCATCGGCCGCGGACGAGCGGGGTCGGAAAAAGGCTGGCGAACGAAAAAGATTACACCCCGCCCGAACGCCAGTAAAGCACTTCTTTCCCTATTCTACCAACCTTTGCGGCAATTCAAGCTCCACAAGGCCGGAAATCATTGCTTCCAGGGGCCGCCCCGCCGAAAATGACTGCTGTCATGACCCAGCATACCGCCATCATTTACACCCGCACCGGTTGCCACCTGTGCGAAGAAGCCGAGCAGGTCCTCCTGCGCCACGGCCTGCGCCCGCAGCGGATCAACATCGATGCCAATATGACTCTCCGCCAGCGCTATCATCAGTGCGTCCCCGTCGTATGGATCGATGGCAAAGAGCGGTTTCGCGGGCGGGTCAACGAGGTTTTGCTCAGCCGGATTCTGGCGGAAAAGGGCCCATGACTACGAATTGACGTGGCGGGGGTGTTCAGATGACCGCTTCGCCTCATGAGCGGGCGCAGACGCTGCTGGGCGTCTTTGCGAAGCACTGGGAGCCGGGCAAGGTCAAGACGCGGCTCGCTCAGTCGATCGGCGAATCGCACGCGGCGACGCTGCATGCCCTGTTTGTCGGAACGCTGATCGAACGGTTCTCGCAGGCCGGCCAGCGGCGGATGGTCGCGTTCTGGCCGCCGGAAGCTCAGGGCTGCTTTGCAGGGGTCGTGCGTGACCGCTGGGAGCTTGTCGCTCAAACCAGCGGCGACCTGGGACAGCGGATGCAGGCGTTTTTCGTCGCCGCCCTGGCGCGGGCAGAGCGGATCGTGGTCATCGGCTCGGACAGTCCTGATCTGCCGGTCGACATGGTCCAGCAGGCGTTTGACGCTCTGGCCAATCACGACGTGGTGCTCGGTCCGGCGGCCGATGGCGGCTACTATCTGCTGGGCATTACGCGCCGCATTCCGCCGATCTTTAAGGGCATCGCCTGGAGCAGCTGCGACGTGTGGTCACAGACTACCGCCCGACTGAAAGCTGCCGGTATTGCCTGGCATTCGCTGCCGGCGTGGTACGATGTCGATGAACCGGCCGATTTGGCCGCCCTCAGGCAACGGCTCCCCGCCGCGGCAGCGAGCGATCCGCCCTTGGCTCGGCTGGCGGGCGACATCGCGTCGCTCCTGCACAAGGCCGGCAAGAAGTAGCCGAATTCGCCAGAATTCAGGCGTTGGTTTGACGCTCCGAACTCTGGCGAGTTCGGCTTTGTGGTTCAAGCTTGATGTACGACGTGTTGATTGTTGGCGGCGGCGTCATCGGGTTGTCGTTGGCGTGGGACCTCGCTCGCCACGGACAAAGCGTCGGCGTCATCGACCGCGGCCAGCCAGGCCGGGAAGCGAGTTGGGCCGGGGCGGGAATCCTGCCCGCCGTCAATCGCGCGACCGCGATCCACCCCTACGACCAACTCGGCGGCCTGTCGTCCGAATTGCACCCAGAGTGGGCGGGGGAATTGAAATCGATCACGGGCATCGACACCGGCTATCGCTGCTGCGGTGGCTTGTACCTCGCGCGCACGCCCGGCGAAGCGGCCGCCCTGGCTGCCTGGGCAGACGATCAAGCCGGACAGGGAGTAAACGTCCAGAAAGTAGTTCGCGAGGAGCTGGCCGACATCGAACCGGGGTTACGCGGAAGCTCGGACTCGGTATCGGGTACTCAGTACTCAGTACTAAGTACTAAGTACTCGGCACTACCAAAAAAGGGGACGGGAGTCTTTTCACTTGGACCGCACGTCGCCGTTTATCTCCCTGACGAAGCCCAACTGCGCAACCCACGCCACCTCCAAGCTCTCATTGCTGCATGCAGCCTGACCGGCGTCCAAATCTCCGCCAATGTCGCCGCTGCCGATATTGCCATCGCTGGCAACGAAATCCGCGAAATCGCAACCGCCACCGGTCCGCTCCGGGCTCGCCGCTATTGCTTCACCGCCGGCGCCTGGACGGGGCAGCTGCTCGCGCGGCTTGGCGTGCCGGTCGCGATCCTGCCACTCCGCGGCCAAATGGTGATGTTCTGTTGCCCCGAGGGCGCCGCGCCCATCCGCCACATCATCAACGAAGGATCGCGATACATCGTTCCTCGCGATGACGGCCGCGTCCTGGGCGGCTCGACCGAGGAGGAAGTTGGCTTCGACAAACGGACGACCGAGGACGCGATCGCCGACCTGGCCGCCTTTGCCCGCACACTCGTCCCCGCACTGGCTGACGCTCCGATCGAGCGATCGTGGGCAGGCCTCCGCCCCGCCTCGTTCGACGGTCTCCCTTATCTCGGCCCGCTTCCGGGCCTTTCCAATGCGTATATCGCCGCCGGCCACTTCCGCAGCGGCTTGTTCCTCTCGCCCGCCACCGCCGTCGTCATGAGCCAGCTTCTCCGCGGCGAGCCTGGGCAGATTGACTTCGCCCCCTTTCGTGTCGGGCGCTAGTCGACCAGCCCGTTTCCTAAAGAGTTGTTCCGGGGCCTGGAGGAGCTTATCGTGGCGAGGCCATGTCGCTGCCCCAATTTGAAACTGGCCACATCAACACGTCAGACGGTGCCCGCAAGCCCTTTGTCCGATTCGGATCCGGGAAGACCTCGATGATTGTCATCCCAGGTGCGGCGGATGGCTTGCAGACTTGCGTCGATGTGGCCCTGTTTCTGGTTTGGTTCTATCGTCGGCGGGCCCAGCGCTACCGCATCTTGATTCTCAGCCGCCGCGAGCCGCTTCCTGAGCGTTTTGGCTTTGACCGCCACGCCGACGACATGATCGAAAGCGCCGCGCACCTTGGATTCGGGCCGTCGGTTTGGGAATGTCCCAGTGCCGCCGGTCCGATCGGCCAGTGGATCGCGGTAAAACGGCCAGACCTGGCGCGCGGTTTGATTCTCAGTTCGAGCTACGACTACATGAACGATCAAACGCGAAAGGTGCTCAGGCAATGGCTTGAGATCGCCGCGCATCGAGAAAGCTTGAAACTCTTTTCGCACACGCTCATGCAGAAATACCAGCCGCCGGCCGACGTTGTCCGCGAAGCGGAATTGTCCGGGCAGGCGAACGCGGACCGCCCGCCCGATCCCGCGCGCCTGCGTCGCATTCTGGAGGAGCTGCTCCAACTCGATCAGCGCGACCTGACCCCCAAGATTAAATGCCAAACCCTGGTAATTGCCGGCCAAGAGGACCGCGTCGTTCCTGGCAACGTGCAGCGCGAATTGGCGGGGCGAATTCCCAGTAGCACGCTGGAGCTTTGTCCCGGTTTTGGACATTTCAACGACATGGAGAACCCGGAATACCAGTCACGCGTCGAACAATTTGCGGACCAGATCCTCGCCGAGTCGCAATCGCCGCGCCCGGCGCGATAGTTGCACTCTCGCAAGGTTTGCTACGCCGTGTCGTGTCACATTGTCGTGCCCTGTAACTGGGACCAATGTTCTCAGGCAGGGCCGCGATGTAAACTATCGGACGCTGCATTTTCAACACCAAGGCTAAGCATCCTGCTGCGAGGAAGATGTGCGCACTGTGCTTTCGCTCCACGAAGAGCGCCGCTATCGTGACCAGGGAATTGTCTTTCCGCTGCGTGTCCTGTCCGCTGCCGAGGCTGCCCAATTCCGCCTGGCGTGCGACCAACTCGAGTCGCGACTGGGAGGTCGCCCTCGCACGGTCGAAGTCCGCCAGATGCATCTGCATTTCGGCTGGGCTTACCGCTTGGCAACGTTGCCGCGGGCGCTCGATGCCGTGAGCGATATATTGGGACCCGATCTGCTGGTCACCGCCACCGAACTGTTTTCCAAGCATCCCCAGGAAACGGCCGTTTCGATCGGCTGGCACCGCGACGGGCCCTACATGGGGCTTGATCCCGAGCGGACGCTGACGGCCTGGATCGCCCTGACCGACTGCACCCTCGAAAACGGCTGCATGCGCTTTGTCCCCGAAGCCGATCGCCGCGCGACCGCAGGCTGGCAGACTTCCGCCAGCGGCGACCACGACGGTTCGGAAAATCGCCGGCCGTCCGCGGAAGAGCAAATCGGCGACGTGGTGCTCGAGGCGGGCGAGATGTCGCTGCACGATGTCCACGTGCTGCATGGTTCCGGACCCAATCGCTCGGCCCAGAAGCGCGTTGGCTTTGCGGTTCGATTCACCACGCCGGAAGGCCGGCCGAAGCACGGACGCCCTCCCGCGATCCTGGCCCGCGGCCAGGACCGCTACGGGAACTTTGAGTTGGCCCAGCCCCCTGCCGATGACGACGCTCCTGGCGCGCTCGATGGCATGCGACTTGCCGCCCGCCGTCATTTAGACGCGACGCTACAGAATCTGAAACAAACGGCGCGCTCCTAGGCGCGCTACCGCACGCCGCACCTGGACGCGTCGTGTCCCCGAGCATGGTTGCTAACGTACCCAGCCAGCCGTGGGAGCACCTCCCGTGACGCGCATCGAAGCGACCATTCGCGACTATATCCAGCAATCGTTTTTGGACGGCGGCGGTGCGGCGCCAGGCTACCTGCGCGGCGACGAAGACCTGCTGACCCTGCTCGATTCACTCCAGATTCTGCGGATGCTGATGGACCTCGAAGCGCAATTCGACATCAAGGTCGATAACAGCGAGCTGACGCCCGAGAATCTGGGAACTATCGAGCGGCTGGCAGCGTTCATCCACAAAAAGCAGCTCGACTCGGCGTACAAGAGCCTCACCCCATGATCGAGCACTCGGCCAATTCCCGCGCGGTGGTGGTCTGCGGAGCCGGTGCAGCTGGCCTGGCGGCTGCGATCGCGGCGGCCCGCGGCGGGGCGCGCGTCGTGCTCGTCGAGGCGTCGTCGCGGCTCGGTGGCACGGTGACGCACGCCCTGATCCACACGCTGGCCGGCCTCTACGACGATGCAGCACATTTCATCAACGACGGCCTGCCCCGCGAATTGGCCGAGCGCCTGCTCGCCGCCGACTCGCGCACGCGCGTTCGCAAACTGGGGCGAGCGTGGGTCCTCAGCGTCTGCCCAAACGTGTATGAGCGGACGGTGACTCAGTGGCTTGCCGAGGAAAGCTGCATCACCGTTTTCACCGGCGCGCAAGTCGCGCAGGTTGCGCGATCGGGCCCGCATATAACGCAGCTCACTTGTGTCGCGAGCGGCGATGCACGGCTTCTAACACCGGCCGCGGTCATCGACGCCACCGGCACGGCCGAGGTCATTCGCCTGCTCGACGACGCATTAGTCAGCGATGAAGGACCGCGCTCCGCCGGCGGCTGGATTGTTCGCCTGCGAGGCGTGGCTCCAGGAGCCCTCGATTTTCCCAAGGGATTGGCGGTTGTGAGGACCCTGCGCGAAGCCGCCGGACGCAACGAACTCCCAGCAGAGTGCAGCCACGCCTGGATCGACTTGGGGATCGAGCCGGACGAAGCGTTTCTCAAACTGTTTGTCCCTATCGATCAGTCGTGGCGCGAGCGCCACGGCGAGATATCGCGCACCGCCCTGGCGACATCGCTGGCGATCATCGACTTCCTGCGCCAGCGGCCCGATTTTGCAGGAGCCTATCTCCAGCAGAGCGGCAGCCTGGGAATCCGCGACGGCGGCCGGATCCGCGGGCGCTATGTGCTTACGGCCTACGACGTCCGCCGCAGCGCCACTTTTGCCGATGCCGTCTGCCGCTGCGCTTGGCCGATCGAATACTGGGACCCGCAGCGCGGCGCGATGGTCGAATACCTGCCAGCCGGCAGCTCCTATGAGATTCCGATGCGCTCCCTGCAACTCGACGGCATCGAGAACCTGTGGGCCGTCGGCAAATGCCTGTCGGCCGAACGCCTGGCTCATGCTTCCGCCCGCGTGGTTGGCACGTGCTGGGCGATGGGCCAGGCGGCCGGCGCTGCCGCGGCCGCGATGTCAGCGATCCAGGAATGTCGTGATGAACCTGTACCAGCTCTTTCGTGAAACCGCGGCGCGGCAAGGGAATAGTCCCGCCCTGCTCGGCCCGCAGGGCGATGCGGCCCTGTCGTATCATGACCTCGATGCCGCCATTTGTGCCACGAGCGATCAGCTCACCGCCTGCGGTGTCCGTCCCGGCCAATGCGTCGGCTTGCACCTGCCCAGCTCGCCAGATTACATCATCGGCACCTACGCGCTCTGGCGATCCGGCGCTTGCGTGGTGCCTCTGCCGATGGAGCTGGCTGCGGCGGAAAAGAGCGAAATCTGCCGCACTTTGTCGCTCGATTGGGCGATCACCGGCGGCGCTGGTGCGGCATTTCTCGATCCCTTTCGCTGGGCCGATGCGATTCGCTTGAATCGGAGTGAGTTGGTCCCGCTCCGCAGTCCCGCGCAGCATCCGCCAGGCTTTGCGGCGCTGAACAGCGCGTTCATCCGCTTCACGTCGGGCACCACGGGATCGTCGAAAGGGGTCGTCCTGACGCACGAGACGATCGACGAACGAATCCGCGGCGCGAACGCGGCGCTGGCGATCGGCCCGCGCGACCGCATCCTGTGGGTGCTCTCGATGTCGTATCACTTCACCGTCTCGATTGTCGCTTATCTGACGTTCGGCGCGACGATCGTGCTCCCGGCCAATCACTTTGCCGCGGCCATCACCGGCAGCATCGAGCGCCACTCCGCCACATTGCTGTATGCCTCGCCAGTGCACTACGCCTTGCTTGCTGAATATCCGCTTGTCCGGCCCCTCTCTTCCCTGCGCCTCGCGATTTCGACGACCAGCTCGCTCGATGGACGAGTTGCGGCCCGATTCGCCGAGCGCTACGAGCGGCCGATCTCGCAGGCCCTGGGAATCATCGAGGTGGGCCTCCCGTGCATTAACGTCGATCCCAACCCTCAGCGCTGGGACAGCGTCGGCCGCGTGCTCCCGCCCTATCGGCTGCGACTGGAGGACGCAGGACTCGGGCCGGAGCTGCAAGAAGTCCTGCTCGGCGGGCCGGGCCTGCTCGATGCCTATTACCAGCCCTGGCAAACGCGCGACCAGATCATGCCCGACGGCTGGTTTCGCACCGGCGACGTCGGCCACGTCGATGGGGACGGCTACCTGTTTCTGCGCGGACGGTCGAAAGACGTCATCTGCGTCATGGGGATGAAGTTCTTTCCTCAGGAGGTCGAGCGCGTCCTCGCCACGCATCCGCACGTCGAGGCCGCCAGCGTTTTCGGCCGGGCCGACGGGCGATGCGGCGAGACGGTTTGCGCTCGCGTTGTCACGGGCGATTGCGCCGACCGTCCGCTCCTGGAGCGCGAGCTACGCCGGTATTGCCGTGAGCGGCTGGCTTCGTACAAGGTGCCCGAGCAGATCGAGCTGGTGTCCGCCCTGCCGCGGACCGCCAGCGGAAAGATCCTGCATCGGGCCGGCTAAGGCCGAATCGCACATGAGCGTAATAGTGCCAAGTTCGCGTCCTGCAAGCGCCGCCGGCGACCGCCAACGGCTTAATCCGCTCGACATCGCTCTGCGCTCAGTCGATCAGACGATCCGCGGCATGGGCTATCCCGGCTTTGAGACGCAAATGCTGGTCTGGCTTTCGCGGCGTATCGATGCCGCCCAGCTGCGCCAGGCAATCTCGCGGCTGGCCATCCGCCATCCGGCAATCACCGCCCGGCTTGTCGAACCCACCGGCTCGGGCGGCGGGCCCTACTGGCAATTCCAGCCGGACGCGGCGGCGACACTGCACGAGCTCGATGTGACGGCGGACGACGAGCAATCGGTCCTCGACTGCGTGGCGCGCCTCCTGTCGCAGCCGCGCCCGCCTGATGTCAATCCGCCGCTGCGGTTTCACCTGCTGCACCGGCCGGGCGGGCAGGATGTCTTGGTGCTTCAATATAGCCACGTGCTCATGGACAACGGCGCTTCGCATCTTGTCGTGCAAGAGCTGGACCGCCTTTCACAATCAGCCGGTGATGACGACCAGCCGCATTACGAGCCCGCGAATCTGGCAGCCCGCCGCCTGCGGTCGGTGCCGCACGCCGCGCGAACGAAAGCGACCAAGGCCGCCTTTGACCTGCAAGCCCACACGCTTCGTGGTCGGGCCGCGATTCTCGGCACCGGCGAGGAAGACAAGCCGCGGATCGTCAGCCTGCAAATCCTCGCTCGCACGCTCGATCCGGAATTGACCCGCGCCATTCAAGCCGCCAGTGCGCGCGTCTGCGGCTTTCCGAGCTTGTCGATGTCCATCCTCGCCTCCGCGTTCCGGGCGATCCGCAGCCTTGGCCCGGAAAGCCGCAATGCCGACCGCACCTACATTGCGGGCATTGGCCTGGAGCTAGGCCTGCGCCGCGGGCAGGCGCTATTGCAAAACCTGTCGTCCATCGTCCCCATCACGGCTCGTCCGGCCGAGCTTGCCGATCATAGCGGGCTGCTCCGCTCGCTCAGCCGGCAGATGCGCGACCGCCTCGAGTCGCGGATCGACCTGGGCATCTTGCGGCTGGCCCACGCTTTTCAGCGGCGTCCGCGGCACATTCGCTGGGTCACCGAGCACATGCTCCGCTGGTGCTATTCGCTCTGGTACGGCTACTTCGGATCGCTCGACAACGTCCAGACGCTGTGCGGCGCTGCCGTCGAGCGGTGCTATTACATCGGTCCCACGTGGTCGCCCATCGGCAATTCGCTGCTGGTGAACGTGTGCGGCGGCCGGCTCCATCTGCAAACCACGTTCGATCCCGAGCTGATCGCGCCGCCGCTGGCCGGGCAGCTGGCGGACGCCGTCGTCGCCGACCTGACGGAATTCGCCGCCGGATGATACGCCCCCGTAGGACGGAATTGCATTCCGTCCGGGACGGATTGAAAATCCGTCCTACTGTCAGTTTCCGAGTGTGAACTCGTGCACCGGCAGGCCGCTGGGAAGCTCGCGCGGCACCAGTTTCAGCAAACGCTCGGGCGTGGCGCGCTCGTCCAGAAGGCCCGCTCCTACAAACTCGACCAGGTCGCTGAATTCCTCGTCGGTCAAGACGAGCGGCTCAGCCACGAGAGGATCGAGATCGCCAAGCAGATTCTGGACCGGCGCGCTTGTCAGCTTCAGGTCTGGCGCGACTCCTGCAACGCTGGGGTCGTAAGCGGCGAGCGACAGCTGGACATTGAGATGGTGGCGGACCGCGTCGGCCAGTTGCGTAAAACTGCCGTTGTGAAAGAACGTCGGCTGAAGGGCGATGTTCCGCAGCGGCGACGTGCGGAACTTGTACCGGTCGTCAACTTCGCCGCTGATCTGCGCTGCCCCGAAATCCTCGTCGGCATTGGGGCCGTCGAAATGCACGTTCCCCGTATTCAGGCCGAATGCCGGGGCCAGCTGCGGCACTCCCAGCCGATGATTGGCAAAATCGCTGAACATTTCGTTGGCGCTGCCGTCCACGCGATGGCAGCTCACGCAGTTGGCCTCGCCAAAGAACAGAATTGCTCCGCGCTTCTGCGCGTCCGACATCGCCCCGGTGTTGCCGCGTGCGAACCGGTCGATGGGTGCGTCGGCGAACGTCAGCGTGAACTCGAACTCGGCAATGGCCGTGCCCACCATGGCGAAGTCGATCGGCGCCCCGCCGCGGACCTCGCGAAATACGCGGCCAAACAGCTGGCGATAGTTCTCGTTGTCGTTCAGCTCAACGAGCACACGGTCGCGGATCGGTTCGTTGCGAAAGCCGCTGTCGTCCGGCCCGGGCAGCTCGATGCCCACGCCGTCGTCGAACTGGTAGAAGCTCGCGTCGATGTCGTCGTCGCCGGTCACGCCGCCAAAGCCGGCCATTTCCACCAACTCGGTCTGCGGAATGTGCCCTTGCGCGGCCAGGAGGCTCTCGAATCGTGCGTCGCCCGCGGGAAAACGCGTGGTCCCTTCGGGCAACGGAAATATGAACCCAAGCGAGTTGTCGAACGGGTCGTTGCTGACTGCGGAAAACCGGCCATTCCACATCAGGGCTGGGAAAAACGCGGAATTCAGCAGCGTCGGCGAGCGCCGCTGGTTGCGCGGCCCCGTCCGCAGCGGGCCGACGACATTGTTGTTGCGAATGCCGATGGCGATCGACTGCGAATCGGCAAACCCGAACTGCGGAGCATGGCAGCCGGCGCACGAGTTGTCCTTGCGCAGCGCCAGGATCGGATCGAAAAACAGATTGCGCCCCAAGTCGGCCAATTGCGGGTCGATCTTCCGCCCCAGGCGCAATTCGAGCTGCTGCTCAATCCGGCCGGTGAACTCGTGCTCGGCCAGCAGGTCTGCGAGAGTGGCGTCGAGCGCATTATCCCCGTTTTTACCTTGTCCGAAAACGGGAGCCGCCAGGGTCGAGAGTAAGAGCGTGACAATCGTCGCACAGCGTATCGCCGCGTTCATAA
>JAKEHX010000304.1 GCA_022614795.1 Planctomycetaceae bacterium
CCGTATTTCATGGGGTACTCCGCGGAGAGGGGCTGTATTTGCATTGTCGGTTGCGGAGCATCGTAGCGAAGCGCGGCGGCGGGGAAAAGTTGGTGGATTGAACCTCGTCCTCGTCCTCGTCGTCGTCCTCGTCCTCGATTGGGCGGATTGAGGACGAGGACCAGAGCCAAGAGCACGACCATTTTCAGCGGAACCGAGGACGAGGACGACGACGAGGACGAGGACGACGACGAGGACGACGATCAGTACGACGAGGACGAACGGATATGCCAGTTGACAGCCGCCCCCGCTCCGCTATCATCGCGGGCTGGCTTCAAGGTGTTCCGGCGGCTCGTTGCTGGCCGGAAAGAATAGGGAAAACGGTGCAAATCCGTTGCGGTCCCGCCGCTGTAACCGGGGACGACCGCCGCAATAAGCCACTGCCGAGGGGCTCGGTTTCGCGTGCCTTCCGATTGGATGCACGCGGATTAGAGGCCGCCGGCGGGAAGGCGCGGCGCGTCGGATGATCCGGAAGTCAGAAGACCTGCCTTGAGGTGCTTTGGCCTGGGAGTTCTTCGGGGAAAAGAACCTTGCGGCCGCGATTGGCGTGTGCCTGCCGCGCACGCGCCCCAATTCGCGGCCCGTCTTGCCTCCTCGTCGCCCGCCCGGCCGCGTACCCAAACCACGAGGAGTTGGTCATGTCTCGTTCCCAATTGCATTTGCGCGCCCCTGCGCAGCGACAGTTTCTCGCCGATCACGCAGCGCCACAGAGGGCGTTCCCTACAGAATTCCCAAATCCGAAATCCGAAATCCGAAATCCGAAATCCGCCTTCACGCTCGTCGAGCTATTGGTCGTCATTGCCATCATCGGCGTCCTGGTCGCGCTGCTGTTGCCGGCTGTACAAGCGGCCCGGGCTGCGGCCCGCCGCTCGCAGTGCGCCAACAACATCCGGCAAAACGTGCTGGCGGTGCACATGTATCACGACACGCACCTCGTCCTGCCCCCCGCCAACCTGCCCAGCTCCTGGCCCACGCAAACCACCTGGTTCGGCGTCGTAGATTACAGCACAAGCACGGCCGATCTGGCCGCTGGTTTCCTGGCCCCGTTCATCGAACGCAACAAAGCCGTGTTTCGCTGCCCCGATCTGACGCGCGACATCGTGCAGCTCTATGGCGGAGCCAACGGCGGCTACGGCTACAACCAGAACTTGGGGACGGCCCTGTTCGCCCCGCCGACTTGGAGTGCCACACCGATGACCCGCCGGCTGGCTGATTTTCCCTCGAGCCACGCGACGCTGGTGATGACCGACGCGGCCCGCATTTCGCTGCCGTGGTCGGGCGATCCGGTCCTCAAGGCGACCGACACCTGGTATGTCATGGGACCGGACGACGCGGCCGATGCCAGCGGTAGCCCAGCGCCGCTTAACAATGCCGAGCCGGCGACCCATTTCCGTCACACGGGCGTGGCCAACGTCGCCTATCTCGACGGCCACGTCGAAGCGAAGAGTGAGGACGGAGAAGCTCCGATACCTCACGCGAAAAACCCCTCGCATCCCGGCTGGAACCAGGCGGCCCGCGACCTGCGGAAGAAGCTGAAGATCGGCTACGTCAACAGAACGAGCATAGATGTTTACCGGCCGTATTAAGGCCGAGGAGTCCAAAGTCCAAGGTCCAAAGTCCAAAGTCGGATGCGGGCCGAACGGACCTTGGACTTTGGACTTGATTAGTCATCGAGGGTTCAAACGATGCCCACGCCGGTTTTGATGTCCTGGAGCGGCGGCAAAGACAGCGCCTTGGCGCTGTACGAATTGCTGCGCTCGCCCGACTGGGAGGTGGTAGGCCTTTTGACTAGCGTGGCCGACGAGTATCGCCGCATCAGCCATCACGGCGTGCGCGAGGAGCTGCTCGACGCGCAGGCCGATGCCCTTGCCTTGCCGCTGGACAAGTTGCGGCTGGCGCTGGGGGACGGTCCCTGCAAGAACGAGGTTTATGAGAAGCTGATCGGCGAGCGGCTGGCCGAGTACGTTCGCCGTGGAGTCACGCACGTGGCCCACGGCGACTTGTTCCTGGCCGACCTGCGGGCCTATCGCGAGCGGAACCTGGCCAAACTCCAAATGACAGGCGTCTTTCCGATCTGGGGGCGCGACACGCGCGAGCTTGTCGGCGATTTCGAGGACCTCGGCTTTCGAGCCGTGCTGTGCTGCGTGGAAGGCTCAAAGCTCGACGCATCGTTTGTGGGCCGCTCGCTCGATCGGCGTCTCGTGGCCGACTTGCCGCCGGAGGTCGATCCGGCTGGCGAGAACGGCGAGTATCACTCGTTCGTCCATGACGGACCGATTTTCCAGCGGCCCATCCCCATCGAAACCGGCCAGGTCGTCACTCGCGACAACCGGCACTATATCGACCTCGTTTTTGCGGCCGACCAGCCGCAGCGATCTGAACTCGCTGCGGCTGCCCTGCCGCCGGTGTGATGAAATCTGTTACCTTGAAGATTGCCCGAATCCTTGGAAGGAGATCCGAAGTGTTGAGCCCTCGAATTTGGACGATTGTGGCCATGATCCTGGCCGCCGCGGCAACGCGCCTCGTTCCACATCCGCCGAATATGACGGCGGTCTTTGCGATGGCGCTGTTTGGCGGAGCTTGTTTTCATCGCCGCTGGCTAGCGCTCTTCGTTCCGCTGGCCGCCATGCTGCTGAGCGATATCGTGCTGTCGCTGACGATTTATGCCGAGTACGGATTCAGCTGGGCGCCCGTGACGTATGTCTGCATGGCCTTGACGGTGGCTTTGGGCATGCTCCTCCGCGATCGCGTGAACGTTGGGCGCGTAACGCTTGCGGCGATTGTCGCCGGCGTCATGTTCTTTCTGATTTCCAATTTCTCGGTTTGGCTGGGCGGCAAGACGTATCCGCAGAATCTCGGTGGCCTGGTGCTTTGCTATGTCGCTGGGTTGCCATTCGCGCTCAATACAATCGCGGGAAATTTGCTCTACAGCGGGATATTGTTTGGCGGGTTGGAAGGGCTCCAGCGATTTTGGCCTTCGCTGCGAGAGTCCAAGGCGCTCGTCGCAGCGACGGGGCAATGAGGCAGCGCATTGCCTGTTCCTGGAGCGGCGGCAAGGATTCGTGCCTGGCGCTGTGGCATGCACTGCGCGACGGGGCCCGCCTCGATTGCCTCCTGACGATGTTTACCGAGGACGGCCAGCGGTCGCGCTCGCACGGCTTATCGCGCGTCGTCCTCGAAGCGCAAGCCGCGGCCATCGGCGTCCCGCTCCTCGCCCGCTCGGCGGCGTGGGACGAATACGAAGCCGCCATGATTGATCTCTTGCGCGAGGCAGCCGCGCGCGGCGTTACGGCGGCGGTATTCGGCGACATCGATATCCCGCGGCATCGCGAGTGGGAAGAAAGCGTCTGCAAGCAGGCAGGGATAGAGGCGGTCTTGCCCCTCTGGCAACAAGACCGCCTGGAAATCCTCGACGCGTGGTGGGACGCCGGCTTTGAAGCGCGGATTGTCGTGGCCCGCGACGGCCTGGTCGATCGACGGTACTTAGGTCGCTTGCTCGACCGCTTGGCGGCCGGCGAGCTGGCCGCAGCCGGCATCGATGCCTGCGGCGAGAACGGCGAGTTTCACACGCTCGTCACTGCGGGGCCGCTCTTTTGCGAGCCGATGCGCTTCGAGCTGGGCCAGCAAGTCCTCCGCAGCGGCTGCTGGTTTCAAGACGTGGCCGTGGTGGAATCTTGAGTGGATGGGTGCCACGTCCCACGCTTGCGTGGGCGTGCCCCGTGGAGGAATTTCGCGCCCCTTGTGTAACGGCCCATGCGGCAACGGCTATAATCTTGCGGAGGTCCACGGCTGGCCAGATTGACGCACTCTTATCTCCAGCTTTGCCAGCACGGGCCTCGGCAGGGCAGTTTCCCCGTGGTCCGCTCGCTCCGCGAGCGGAATTCCTCTCGCGGAGCGAGAGGACCACACAAGCCTGCCGATTGACGCGGCGGGCCGGTGGGTTTGCCACCAATTCCGATGAACGCGTAGCGGAACTCGCCAGAGTGCCGATGTGCTCCATTTTTCATTCCGGAAGTCTGGCGACTTCCGCTACGAGAATCCGGCCCCACGTAATTCATGCGAGGTGTCTGATGGCTGGCTGCTATCTCCTCGTTGTCGCGTTCTTGGGCCAGGCCGCTGCACCCGTCCCAGGGGACGGGCCCGCCCAACTCGATGCCGCCCTGAACCAGTTCTACGCGGCTAATGGCATCACGCCCGCCGCGCCGGCCGACGATGCGACGCTTCTGCGCCGCGTTTGGCTCGACGTAGCGGGGCGGACGCCGCCGGTCACCGAGGTCCGCAAGTTCCTCGACTCGAAACAAAGCGACTCGAAACAAGCCGATAAGCGCAGCGCCCTGATCGAGCAGTTGCTCGCGTCCGAGCAGGCGGCCAACCACTTTGGCCGCCTGTGGACCGAATACCTGACCGACCGCCGGCCGTTCGAGCAGCCTGAATACAACGGCCGCATTGTGCAGAACTACCTTCGCGATGCCTGGCTGGAGAAGAAGGACTATCGGACCGTCGTCGGCGAGCTGCTGGCGGGCGAAGGGGGGAGCGATACGAGCGGGCCAGCCAATTTCCTGCTTCGCTATAACGCCCAGCCGACGCCGCTGGCCGGCGCGGTCAGCAAGAAATTCCTCGGTCTCACGATGCAGTGTGCTGAGTGCCACGACCATCCCTTCACGGCGTGGAAGCGGACCGAATTCTGGGGACTGGCCGCTTATTTTGGCCGCCTGCGGCGGATGCAGCCGGTCGAGGTGCCGGCCGGCGATCAGGATCAGCAGGCGTTCGTCATGGTCGTCGAGCGCGGCGCGGGCGAGCTGCGGATTCCCGACCAGGAAGCGAAGCCCGACCAAAACGGCAACCGGCCATACAAGTCTGTCTATCCGCAGCTTCCTGGCCAGGCGGCAACGGTCGTCGATAGCACCGCCCAGGGGAGTCGCCGCCAGCCGCTCGTCGAGTGGGTCACGGCGGACGAGAATCCCTATTTCGCCAAGCATTATGTGAATCGCACGTGGGAGCGGCTGTTTGGTGCGCCGCTGGTCGTGTCGTTCGAGCTGCCGCCGCCCGGCGACAGAGTAAATGCCTTCGGCGACAAGGTGAGTGCGTTCAAAGCCGAGCTTTTGGACCTGCTCACGCGGGACTTTGTCGCCAGTGGCTACGATCTGGCGCAGCCGCTGCGAACGATCGTCCGCAGCCAGGCGTATCAGCGCGACGCCGCTCCGGCCAAGTCGAGCGGCGCGGCGCCGGCCGTCAGCCAGTCGCAAAGCCGCGAGCTATTGGCCCATTTTCTCGTGCGGCCCCTGTCGGCGGACGAGACGTTCCTGGCGATGGCCCAGGCCACAGGATACAAGGGGGACTTCTCCGATTCGGAAGTTTCGGCCCTGGCCCGCGAGGACTTTGGCTACGACCAGGCGACGAGCGCCTTCTCGCCGGTGCCGTTGTCGGTGCAGCGGGGGCTGGCTCTGCTCAACAGCGATCACATCCGCGCGGCGTGCGACATGGCGGCCGCCGCCACGCAGCGGATGTTCGGGACGACGCCCGGGCCCAAGCACATCGAGTGGCTCTTCCTGGCCGCGTATGGCCGGCCGCCGCGGGCCAAGGAGGTTGAGGCGATGCTCAAGCTGGCGGGTGAAGAAGATGCCGCCGCCGGCCTGCACGACGTGGCCTGGACGCTCCTCAATTCGGCAGAATTCAACACCAATCACTAAGAGGCCGTTTCAAAAGGTGGTTCCGTAGCTGAACTCGCCAGAGTTCAGGCGGGATTTCCTGAAGTCTGGCGACTTCAGCTACGGATTGCGATTTTCGCTCGTGGGGCCAAGTTCTTCTTGATAGGAGGCTCGACATGTCGCTTGCACATGCTTCTTCCCGTCGCGATTTCCTCCGCCTGTCACTCGCCGGCGGGCTTTACTGGGCCGCGTCACGCGGCGCCGTTGCTGCCGAGGCCAATGCTGCCGACCTGAGCGCCGCCAAAGCCAAGGCTTCCGTTTTGGTCTTCCTCGAAGGGGGCCCCAGCCATATCGACATGTTCGATCCCAAGCCGGGACAGGAGACAGCCGGCCCGTTCAAGCCGATTGACACGAAGATTCCTGGCGTGCAGTTCAGCGAGCATTTCGGCAAGCTCGCCGCCGTCGCCGACCGGCTCACGGTCATTCGGTCGCTCACGTCGCCGGAAGGGGACCACGACCGGGCTCAAGTCCTGCTTCACACCGGTTATCAACCCACGCCCGCGCTCAACTATCCGGCGATCGGCTCGGTGGTGGCGCGAGAAACGGCCGTCGATGACCTTGATTTGCCCGCCTTTGTCTCGTTCGGCGATACGACCGGCCCCGGCTACCTCGGCCAGCAGTTCGCGCCGTTCGTGGTGGGCGACGTCAACAACATCTCGCCCAACCTCAATTTGCCCGACGGTCTAACCGAAACGCGCGTCAGCCGCCGCCTGCGGGCGGTGCAGGCCCTCAATGCGAGCTTCGGCTCGCGGGTCGATGCGACCGCGGCGGCTGATTTCACGCGGCTGGCGGTGCGGGCCAACCGCTGTCGGCAGAGCCCGGCCTTGAAGACGGTCGATTGGGCTGCCGAGGAGCCCAAGTCCTGGGAAGCGTATGGTGGAACGGCCGGCGACGGGAACGTCGCCCGCATGTTCCTCGCCGCGCGGCGAATGCTCGAGCATGGGGCGAAGTTCGTCGAAATCCGCATCGGCGGCTGGGACACGCACGCCGACAACTTCAACCAGGTTGCGGCGCTGGCCGCCCCGCTTGATTCGGCCCTGGCGGCGTTTCTCACCGACCTCGCCCAGCGCGGCCTGTTGGACCAGACCCTCGTGGCCATGTTCGGCGAGTTCGGCCGCACGCCCAAGATCAACGGCGATAACGGCCGCGATCACTGGAACGACGTGTTCAGCGCCGTGCTGGCCGGCGGCGGCGTGCGCGGCGGGCAGGCGATCGGCAAGTCGGACGCCAAGGGGGAAGCCGTCGCCGAGCGGTCGGTCAAGGTCGCCGATCTGCACGCGACGATCCTCTCGGCCTTCGGCGTCGACGCGGCCAAGCAATACCGCACTCCCGACGGCCGCCCGATCAAGCTGACCAACGGCGGCGAGGTCGTGGGGGAGGTGTTTGGGTAAGCAGTCCGCAGGTTTCTAGTACCGGCCTTTGCCTATCAGAACTTGCCGCAGTCGAACCGAAATGTCTTGATTGAATTGCAGTACGGCAATCGTCACGCGACCAATCGGAGTCAGCCCAACGATCAAGCCACGCTCCATGCGGAAGTGGTCGATCCACGTGTCAATGCGCGGATTGTAAAGTCGTGCCGCTTCGCCGGTCTGTTCATCGATCGCTGCCGTCTCGGGCCCTTTGTTGAGATTGCAGTAGAAGCACGCCCAGGCCAGATTCTGAGAAACTGTCGGCCCGCCATGCTTGCGCGAGCGAATGTGATCGATTTGGTGCGGGTAGCCAGCTTCATCCTCCGGAACGCCGCAATACTCGCACTTCGCACCGGCTCGACTACGCACCAAGTCCCTTAATTGTTTGGGAACTTGTTCGCTCATGACTTGGGAGTCTTTCGCAAAGGCAGCCGAGCCTTAAGTTCCCGCAGAAACATCTCCTGTCGTACTGCACTGTCAAGCTCTCGGAGTTCATCCTCGTCGAGTGGCTCTTCCTCCTTTTTCCGCTCGACAAGGTCCGCGATGCGCTGCTGAACTTGCTCGGAGGGGTGCCAGCGCCAAATCTCGTCCGCAGTCGGCCGCGTGAGCAAGAACTCTGCAAAGTCGGACAGCATGTCGGCATGTTGAACAGCAGTAGACATTGGCGGACCTCCCATACATTCAATTCTAGCGTACACGAGAATGTTTGTCGGCAGCAAACGCGGCAATGGTAAATTATCGAACGCGCCACGCTGCTACACCATCTTCGGTCGCCACGAGCAGCACGTTGTGCTCGCCCAGCTTCGCGGCCGCCAGGCCGGTGAGCGCGGCGCCGTAGTAGAACGAGTCGTGGAATTCGCCGTCCTCGCTGATCACGTGGATCGAGCCGTCGGGGCCGGCCAGCCACCATTCGCCCTGGCGGCCGGGGAGCAGGTTGCTCGACGTGACCGTGTCGATGGGCCGCTGATGGGCGCCCTTGGGAAGCGGATAGTTCCAAGCCTCTTTCAGCTCGTCTGTGATGCCGACGGCAAAGGGCTCGCCTTGGGCATTGCCGGAAAGGGCCAGGAATTTCGCCTGTTTACCGCCGGTAAATCGCGCCGCGACCAGCCGGCCGATCGGCCACTGGCCCACCGCCTGCGGCGATTCTTCGTTGCCGAAGCGATTGATCCGCAGCACTGTGCCCGTTTCGCCAGTGGCAAAAATGCCCCATGATCCGGTGTCGCTGGGGCGCGAAACGGCCACCGAAGTGACGTTGGGAAAGGCCCGGTTGCGCCACACCGTTTGGCCCATGGTGTCCAGGGCGACCAGGCCAATCTCGCCGACGCTGGCCGCGAGCATCTCCGGCTCGCCGTCCCCCTCGCCCACATCTGCCCATGTCAATTCAACAATGGCCAGCGGCGCTTCGTCCGCGGCGGGGATCGTGCGCGCGAGCTTCCAATCGGCATCGAACAGAAATATCTGCGGCCCCAGCGGCGCGGCAGCCGCGAAAAGCCACGCTCCCGCCTTGTTCTTCGCCGGCCGGGCATAGGTCACGGCCGCCTGCTCGGGGATGTCGAGCGCGTGGCGAGCGGCGAGCGTGCCGTCGGCGCCTAGCTCCGCGATCGCCCGCCAACCCTCGACCACGAAAATCCGCGGCATCTTGCCAGCCTCTTCAATGACGAACAGGTTGCCCGGCGAGCGCAGCTCGCGGCAGGTCCATAGCTGGTCAAGCTTGAGCGATTTAGGCTCGCTGCGCTGGCGGATGATCGCCTCGGGCAGTTCGATGACTTGCCCTGGCTCCGGTCCTCCGCGGGCCACCAGCTCGTCGTATTGCTTTTTTTCGCGCTCGTGTTGAGCCACGATTTCTGCCGCCAGATTCGTTCCGTCCTTCAGCCGCTGGGCGATCTGCACCAGTTGATCGGCCAGAGCAGGATTCCCGCCGACTTGAAATATCTGCACGCGCCCCTGGCCATCGAGCACCACGACGGCCGGATGCCC
>JAKEHX010000029.1 GCA_022614795.1 Planctomycetaceae bacterium
AAACTCACGTGCAGTATTCGCGAGGGCGATCCAACGGCGAGCGGGGGGCGGGGCACCGACGGCGCAGCCGTTGGTCCCCCTGAGGCATTGCGGGCCGGTGTGGGCGAACTCTCGGCTGAATTCACCTGGCAACCCGGCGCTGGCGAAGCGATGACGATGGGCACCGGCCAGGCTGAAATCAAACTTGGCGCGCTCCCTACGGGATTGCTCGAAGGGGCCCTTCGCCGCTTTGTCACCGACATCCGCCCGCAAGGACAGCTCACCCTCGACGCCGGTTACGTCTGGTCCGACAACGGCAAGTCGCAGCACTTGATTGTGCGGCAACTCGCTGCTCCACAGCTCGCCGTCGCCTCGCCTGCGCTCCTGGCCAGTGACACGCTCGCCGCCAGCATCTCCAGCGGCCAGGCCGACGTGCTGATCAACGGTGACCGGCTCGATATCAAGCAGCTCCAACTGGTCTCGAATCTTGCGCAAATCAGCGGCAAGGGGGCGGCATCGCTCGCTGCGCCGCAGGGCGCCACCGACGTCGAAGTCACCGGCCAGGTCGATCTGGCCCAGCTCGTGCGGCAGCTGCCCGGTACGCTGCGGATGAAACCCGACACCCAGCTCACTAGTGGCGTCGTACAAGTGACGCTCGTTAATCGGATGGAGGCGACAGGCCGCCGCTGGCAAGGCTCGCTCAAAACCGACCGCATTCAAGCGACCGCCGCCGGCCGTCCCATTCATTTCGATGAACCGCTCGCCATCGAATTCGCGGTGCGGCTGACGGCACAGGGGCCGATCATCGACCAGCTCGTCGGCAAGGCGAGCTTTCTGAATCTCGACGGCCAAGGCTCGCTGGCCGGCGGCTCCGTCACCGCCAATGCCGACCTGGATCGGCTGGTCGCGGAAGTGGGCCAGCTCGTTGACTGGCGCGACATTCAACTCGCCGGGCAGCTTGGTGCAAAAGTGGAGTGGAACCAGGGGCAGAACAACGCCTGGACTGCCAAGGCGACGGCGCGCGTGCAGAACTTCGTCGCAGCCGCCGCGGGCCTGGCGCCGTGGCGCGAGAACGACCTGGCGATCGGTGCCGATGTGGCGGGCGTTCTGGGAGGCGCGGGCCTGGAACAACTCGATCGCGGCACGCTGTCGGTCGTCTCCGGCGGCGACCGGCTCGATGCCAACCTCACCGAGCCGGTGAAGGGGCCCTCGGCGTCCGCGGCCTGGCCCGTTGGCTTTACGATCAAGGGGGAACTCGCGACGTGGATGCCGCGGCTTCAGCCGATTGTGTCGCTGGCCGGTTGGGAATTCGCGGGCCAGCTCGACGCCAAAGGGGGCGGCCGCTTTTCGCCGGCGGTCTGCCAGCTCAGCCCCACGACGATCCAGGTCGAGCAGCTCGAAATTGCCGGGCCGGGCCTTTGGATTCGCGAGCCGATCGCCCGCCTGGGCACCTCCGGCACGTGGGACACCGCGAAAATGACTCTCACGCTGCCGACGACCACGCTCGAAAGCACGTCGATCGCCTTGCGAGCCGACGAGATTCACTTGGTCGCCAGCCAGGCTCCGACGATCACGGGCCTCGCCGATTTTCGCGGCGACCCGGCCAAACTCAGCGACTGGATCGGCGCCCGCGGCCAGCCGCGGGCGTGGCAGATCGGCGGCGAAATAACCGGCCGCATCGAGATCGCCGATCGGGGCAAGGCCCATGAAGCGACCATCAATGCCGACATCGACAAGTTCGTCTTCCTGACGCCGACCCGACCGCAATCCCAGCAGCCGGGTCGTCCGGTGCTGGCCGGTGCGCGGAACGCCGCAGAGGGCGTTCCCTACAGCGCTTCGCCGTGGCAAACGACCTGGGCCGAATCGAAAGTCACGCTCAGCGGCCAGGCCAGTTATGACCCCCAGGCCGGCACGATCGCCATTGCCCGCTCGGGATTGCAAACCGACTGGGCCGCTCTCGCCGCGGCCGGCACGATCAGCGACCTGGCGACGAAGTGCATGACGGACCTGTCGGGCGAGATCGCCTATGACCTGGCCCTCGTCGAGAAGAAGATCAAGACCGACCTCTTCCCGCGCGGGCCCAATGACAAGCCCAACGTCACGCGGAGCATCGACACGCTCTCGCTGGCGGGGCAACAGAAGCGGCCGTTTGTCCTCAAGGGGCCGCTCGTATCGCAACTGCCCGCGTCGGTTGATCCGCGCCCTGCGGCCGGGCTCGTTCCCGCCGATCTCGTCGGCGAGGCTAGTCTCGGCTGGCAAGCGGCGCAGTATGTCGGCCTCGTCGCCGGTCCGGCCGAGTTCAAGGCCCAGCTCAAGCAGGGCGTTGTCTATATCGGCCCGCTCGACATTCCGGTGAGCGACGGCCGGCTGACGACCGCCCCGCGGATTCTGCTCAACGAGCCGGTGCCGCAGCTTGTGGTCGATCGCGGCCCTCTGATTCAGAACGTCAAGATTACGCCCGAAATGTGCAACCAGTGGCTCAAGTACGTCGCGCCGCTTCTGGCCGACGCGACTGAATCCGAAGGGAAGTTCTCGCTGAGCCTCGAAGGGGCGAGCGTCCCCCTGCTGGCGCCGCTGGCCAGCTCGGTCCAAGGGGGCCTGGCGATTCACGGCGCTCAGGTCGGCCCCGGCCCGCTCGCCAAGCAGTACCTGGGAATGGCCCGGCAACTGAAATCGCTGATCGACCCAACTGCGGCCCAGGGGGACCAGTACGCCCGCTGGCTCGTTTTGCCAGAGCACAACGTCGGCTTCGCGGTGCAGGACGGAATCGTCTCGCACGACGGCCTGACCATGACTGCCCAGAACTTCGTCGTGACCACCAAGGGGCAAGTTCGGATCGAGGACCAGGCGATCGACCTCGACGCGAACATCCCAATCCAAATGGCCTGGTTCCCGAAGGAGCAGCAGGGCCTGGCCGCGGGGCTGAAGGGCAAATCGATTCCCGTGAAGGTCACCGGCACGCTGTCCGAGGCCCGCCTCGACCGCAAGGCGTTCGCGAGCTTCGGCAAGCAGCTGGCCGGCTCGGCCGTTCAGGGCTTCCTCGAGAAAAACCAGCCGAAGGTGCAGGAGCTGATCGGCAAGGAAGCGGGGAACCTGCTCGACGGGCTGTTTGGCCCGAAGCCCAAGCCGGCGGCGCCAGCACCAACGCCGACCAGTCCGACACCAATTCCGACGCCGTAAGCCGGTAGCCGAACTCGTCAGCGCTCGCGCGCGGCAAGGTTACCCAAACACGTCCCCCCTTTGATTCTCTGGCTGGCGCTGTCGGGCCATCCGCCGCGCCAGGCAGTCTTTCTTGACAATTCACTGAAAGCACCGCTATCGTGACTGGCATCTTGGGGGGGCTTCTGAAAAGCTGTTTCCGGCGGACTTTTGGACCCTTCCTCTTCTTTGCGGGGATTGAACATGCACGCCCGCCTCATCATTGCTGACTGTCGTACAGCTGCGCGCCCCAACGCATCGCGGCTCGCCTTCACGCTCGTCGAACTGCTGGTCGTGATTGCCATCATCGGCGTCCTGGTCGCGCTTTTGCTGCCGGCGGTGCAGGCCGCCCGCGAGGCGGCTCGGCGTTCGCAGTGCGCCAACAATCTCAAGCAACTGGGCCTGGCAGTGCACAACTACCACGACACGTTTCTAGTCTTCCCGCCGCAAATGATGAACATCAACACGAACAACGACCGCCGCTGGGGCTGGGGCGCTGTCACGCTCCCCTTCACCGAGCAGTCGGCGCTCCACGAGCAAATCCGGCCCAACGGAGGCGGACAGATTCCCGTGGCGACCACGCTCTATAACGGGACGCCCCTCTTGCGGATGAAGGTGGCTGTGCATAACTGCCCGTCCGATTCGGCCAGCATGCCGATGAACCAATTCCACCCCAGCGTCAATGCCAGCAGCAATCCGGACAATTGGTACGCGAAAAGCAATTACGTCTGCAACCAGCAGGTCATGAAATATCGGGCCGGCTTTGAGGGAGAATGCTTCCGCATGGCCAGCGTCACCGACGGGACCACCAACACGCTCCTCATCGGCGAGCGCCGGCTCAACGTCCCCAGGCCCAAGCGCTATCCCGGCTCGATCGTCTGGGGCACGGCCCAAAGCACGGGCGATTCGGCCAACGTCTTCCATGCCGCCCATCCGATCAACACGCCCAGCAACTGCAACGACTTTGACGCGGACGGCAACGACAGCGTGCGCACCCGGTTCGCCGCCAGCAGCGCGCATCCCGGCGGGGCGCAATTCGCCCTGACCGACGGATCGGTGCGGTTCGTGAGCGAAAACATCCCGCTCAATCCAGCCGCGACTGCCCGGGCCCTGGCAAATACCGGCAACGGCTGCACGTCGGGCGTCGATACGGGGCCGGGCTGGGTCTATAACAATCTCTGCGCCCGCGACGACGGCCAGGTCATCGGCAACTTCTAGTGACAAAACACTAGAGCAGCGTCAGCGCTTCATGTTGGGATCGGGTGCCACGTCCCACGCTTGCGTGGGCGTGCCGATTCTGCGGCCGCTCTTTGACGAGAGGGAAAGCGATGGGTGCCATCACTGCGCGACTGGGGTGTCTGGTTTTCGCGGTGCGTAGCGGAAGTCGCCAGACTTCCGGTGGCCAGAATCGCCGGAACTCTGGCGAGTTCCGCTACATGTTCCTGCAATTCGCTCTGGGGCTGTGCGCTGCCATTGCGGGGTCAGTCTTGGCGGGGTGCGGCTCGCAGTACAGCGGCGGGGAGCGGTATCCGCTGGCGGGCCAGGTGACCTTCGACGGAGTGCCGGTCGACCTCGGATCGATCTCCTTCATACCCACGGGCGGCGCCGAGGGCGGCGGCGCTGCGGGCGGCGATGCTGCACGCGCCTCCGGTGGCGTGATCACCGACGGCAAATACGACATTCCTGAGGAGAAAGGGGCCAATGCCGGAACCTACCGCGTGGAGATCCACTGGCTCAAGCGGACGGGCAAACAACTCCTCGACGCCGAATCGGGGGAGTATTACGACGAGCGGGTCGAAGCCCTGCCCGAAAAATTCCACGCCAAATCCGAGTTGACCGTGGAAGTTCCCCTGCCGTCGCATACCCACGAGTTCCAATTGACCTCGGGCTGACCGCCGCCGGCGAGCGGGAGGCGCGGGGCCCCCGATGGCGTCGAGTCGGACAGCCCCGGAGGGGCGACAGGATGTAGCCGTGGGCGCGAGCCCACGGTAGCTCGCCACAATACAATGAATCCCTGAAAGGCCAACACAATATTCGTGGCGGTGTCGCCCCCTCAGGGCTTGGATGTGGATGCCATTCAGCTCCGTGGGCTGTCGCCCACGGCTACAATCTGCCGCCGCTTCGCGGCTCAGAAACTCGACTCCTATGACCTTCAAACGCATCGTCCGCGATCGGCGGCTTACGCCAGAAGAAGTCGCAGCCGACGAAGAAGTCCGCCGCAAAGTGATGCACGAGTTCCCTCCCGCGCAGTCCGAAGCATCTCAGCCCGCCAGTCCCCAGGCCGGTGCGATCAGCGATGCCCTGCGGGCCGCCATTCAGGCCAGCCCCAAGTCGGTCTATCAAATCTGCAAAGCGGCCGGCATCTCGCAGATCGTCGTCTCGCGGTTCCTGAGCGGCGAGCGCGACATCCGCCTGGCCACGGCAGACCGCCTGGCGAAAGCGCTGGGCATTGTGGTCGGCCGCTAGCCGCAGGCGAGCGGGAGGCGTAAGCCTCCCGATAGGGTTCACTCCCAATCGACTACTCTATGCCATCGGGAGGCGCGGGGCCCCCGATGGCGTCGAGTCCGACAGCCCCGGAGGCGCGAAAGGCACATGAATTTGTCCGCCCAACGCAAAGGCGGCCCTGGCCCGCTTCGTGTCCGGCAGCCATCCATTCCATCGCCGGCGGGGCAACCTCCTCCGAGGCACTGCTGGGCAAGCCAGCAGTGGCACCCGGCGAACTTTGCACGCCTGGTTAGCTAGCTGTGTCCATCTTGATGGCGTGGGACTCGAGCCACACGGCGAGTTGCTCGACCTCAACTTCTCCTTTTGCTACGTCGAGGCCTATTTGCTCGCCTTCATCGGGAGTGCAACTCAGGTCAAAACCATTTTGTCGAAGAAATACGACCATTGCCGCAAACCCGACTCGTTTGTTGCCATCCACAAACCCGTGGTTGCAAATCAAAGATCGACCTAGTGCAGCGGCTTGCAGCCAAAGCGTTGGGAATAGCAACTGGCCGCCAAAAGTCATTTCAGGTTGAGCCAGCGCGGAGTGTATAGAGTGTTCATTGAGGATTCCATCGCTTCCGCCATGGGCCAGAAGCGCTGCCTCATGCAGGAACATGATTTCCTTGAACGTTATCATCTAAGCGAGCCGCTTCAATGTTTCTGCGTGCTGGGCAAATACGTCTTGCGCGATGAGAGCGAACTCAGTTGATGCCTCGTATTTGTCTTTTAGCGCGCCCCAATTCACTGTTGGATGGGCAGCGTCACTTAGCGGGGCTGCTGGGATCGGTGGGAGTTTAAAGGCTGGTGCGTGGTCACTTCCTTGCCGGAAAAGTGCGCAGAATGGAGCGCTCGGGACAGGCGACTTGTCGAAACCAAACTCGCTTTTTCGTAAGAATCTCACGACCCGGTCAATCGATTCCGGGTTATTCACGTCTGCCCACGGTACGAAAACGCGAATCGGCAACCCCCAGTTTTTCATGGCTTCGACGCAGAGCGCACGGAGAATCTGCGTTCCAAATCCGCGGCGGCGCGCCTGTGGCTTAACGAAAATCTCCTCAATACAGAACTCTCCGCCTCGGACGCAGGCGAATCCCCACGCTAGACGATTGTCTGTGTCCGCGTCGACGATATCGAGGATCCTGAACTGAATATGCGAATCGCCAGGAAGGCTCCAACTCACATGCTGTATTCCGCTTCCGTATAGCTTGGGAAACCGAAGGTGCGGAGGACTGTCGTATCCAGTCCAGCAGGTCCATGCCTCGTACATTTCACGGTCAAAGAAATCGTAGGAAATTGCCGCCCAGCCACCGTTCCCCCAGTCGCGGCCCCACGTATTGGAACTCACCAAGAAATCACGACGACCCCGCCACTCCCTTGGACAAGGCGAAAGAAAAAAAGGTGGATGGACGCCTAGGTTGTGGCCCGCGATCGTCCGCAGTTTCGATTGGTTAAAGTCCAGCAACCCCTGAGGAGTTGTGCGCCAAGGTTCGGTTACACGGAAAGCCGCGGTCGTGTGGTGGTTTCTGGCATCTGCATCGAGAACCTCATGAGCATTGTTTGCGCGGTAATAGAACGTCGTTCTGAACGGCTTAGCTCGCTCGTCGGTTTCTGACGGAGGAGTGCGGATCGGCCACTCCACGGCACCATCTTTATGTGCTAGACCGAGCCATCCCCATCCTCTGATTATCCGCTGATAGGTGATGCCCCAAACCCCGAGGTCCTTGCCTTGCGCCAAGGTTCCCTCTAGCTCTCTCGCGCGCGCCCATGACCAACTCGAAGGATCGGTCGGACTCGGTGTTTTTTCATCTGTGTTCATCATCCTTTACTCTACTACACCAGTACGTCGAGTCGATACGCCGGTGCCACGGCTGGCTTGTCCAGCATTGATGATGGGCGAGCAAGCCAGCAGTGGCAGCCACGCTGAACATCAATATTCATTTCCCGTCGCCTTACCCTCCAGCCCCGCGGTGCCGCTGTAGGTTTTGCGGACGCGGCGGTCGGCGATCTCGGCGGAGAGGCGGCAGATGGCCTGGTCGAGGGGCATCGCGCCGAGGTCGCCGTCGATGCGGTCGCGGACGCTGACGGTGGCGCTTTCGGCGTCGCGGGGGCCGACGACGAACATATAGGGGATCAGCTCGAGCTGCGCGTCGCGGATTTTCGCGCCGAGCTTCTCCGGCCGGTAATCCCCCTTCACGCGCAAGGAGGCCGCGCGGAGCTTCTGCTCGACATCGCGGCCGTACTGCTCGCTCTTCTCGCTCACCGTGATCACGCGCACCTGCTCTGGCGCCAGCCACAGCGGGAACGCACCGGCAAAGTGCTCGATGAGCACTCCGATGAACCGTTCCATCGACCCCAGCGGCGCGCGGTGGATCATCACCGGCTGGTGCATGTGGTTGTCCTGGCCGACGTATTCCAGCTTGAACCGGGCCGGCAGGTTGTAGTCGAGCTGCACCGTCCCCAGCTGCCACTCGCGGCCGATGCAGTCGGTCACGACGAAGTCGGCCTTGGGGCCATAGAAGGCCGCTTCGCCCGGCTCGGGCGTGTAGTCGATCTTGAGGCGCGAGCAGACCTCTTCGAGCGAGTTCTGGGCCCGCTCCCACACGTCCGCCCCGCCGACGTATTTATCGCTGGCCGGGTCGCGGAAGCCCAGCCGCACGCGATAGTTTTCCAGGCCCAGACAGTTCAGCACAAACTGCGTCATCTCGATGCAGCCGGCAAATTCGGCGGGGATCTGGTCGTCCGTGCAAAACAGGTGTGCATCGTCCTGCGTGAAGCCGCGGACGCGGGTCAGGCCGTTGAGCTGGCCCGTCTTCTCGAAGCGATAGACCGAGCCGAACTCCGCCAGCCGCAGGGGCAGCTCGCGATAGCTCCGCCGCTCGGACTTGTAGATCTGAATGTGGTGCGGGCAGTTCATCGGCTTGAGGAGGTAGGCTTCCTGCTCGTTGAACCACTCGCGAATGACGTGCAGCTTATCCTCGTCGGTTTTAGCCGTTCCAAAGCCCGGGAACGAATTGGGCACCAGCCGATCGTCGTTGCGCTTGAGCGTCTCTTCGAACATGCCGACGAACTTGCCCGCGCTCAGCTTCTCCTGAAACAGCAGGTAGAAGAGCTGCTGGACGCTCTGCATCAGCGGGTCGAGATAGAACGGCGGGAACTGGCTGTCCATGTAATAGGGAAAGTGCCCGCTGGTCTGGTACATCTGGATGCGGCCGATGTGCGGCGTATAAACGGGCAGGTACGCCCGGCGGGTCAGCTCGGCCTTGATGAACTCCTCGAGCTGGGCGCGGATCATCGCCCCCTTGGGCAGCCACAGGGCCAGGCCCGGCCCGACGTCCTGGCTGATCGTGAAAAGCTGAAGCTGCTTGCCGAGCGTGCGATGGTCGCGGCGCTTGGCCTCTTCGATTTTCTTCAGGTGCTCGTCCAGCTCCTCCTTGGTGAAGAACGCGGTGGCATAGAGCCGCTGAAGCTGGGCGTTGTTGGCGTCCCCTTTCCAATAGGCTCCGGCGATCGAGAGCAGCTTGTAGGCGCCGATCGCCTTGGGGCTAAGGACGTGTGGCCCGCGGCAGAGGTCGATGAACTCCCCCTGGCGATAGAACGACATCGAGGCGTGGTCGGCCAGGCCCGTGTTGATGTGCTCGACTTTGTATTTCTGCGCCAGGCCCTGGCAGATTTCCAGCGCCTTGGCTCGCGGCGTTTCGATCCGCTCGAACGGCTCGTCCAGGTCGATGATTTTCTGCATCTCGGCTTCGATCGCCGGGAAGTCTTCCTCGCGCAACGGCTCGGGCACTTCGAAGTCGTAGTAGAATCCCCCTTCGACGGTCGGTCCGAAGGCGAGCTGCACTCCCTTCTTGAGCCGCATCACCGCCCGGGCCATGACATGGGCCGCCGAGTGCCGCATGACGCCCAAGGCCGCCGGGTCCTTGGCCGTAAGAATCTTGACCTGGACCTCCCCGCTTTCAGGGAGTCGGTAGTCGAGGCCGACGATTTTGCCGTCAACTTCGGCGACCAGGGCGGCTTTTGCCAGCCGCGGGCCAATGGCGGCGGCGACCTCTTTAACCGCAGCGGAACTGGGGAATTCCTTGCTATTGCCGTCGGGCAGAATGACCTTGAGCATCGGTGGATCAAAGCACGTGGAGCAGCTGGCTGGGCGGCGTCGATACAAAGGACGGCCAAAGACCCGGCGCTTCGGACGTAAAGTATAGGGGAACCGAGAGTTGCAGGAAGTGCGGAGTGCGGAGTGTGGAATTCGGAGGAATTGACTCCATTCCGCATTCCGCATTCCGCATTCCGCACTCCGCACTGGAACTCCCTATTGACCTTGCCACCCCATCGGTCAAGATTGACTCGCTGGGGCGGTTAGCTCAGTTGGTTAGAGCGCCACGTTGACATCGTGGAGGTCACAAGTTCGAGTCTTGTACCGCCCACTCCCGCCGACTCATCGCGATCGCTGCGGACAGGAATCTTTGCAAGAAAGTGCGCGGAAATCTTGCGGACGGCGCCCGGCAGGCGTAAGATGGTCCCAGCCGCCAAGGGCGATTGGCGGCCGCTTGCGACTGCAATGCTTGTGACGGGAAATTCTTCCTTTTTCTAATCTTCGGGGGTTCTTGCAATGGTCAGACATGGTCTGCGTCGTGCCGGCTTTACGCTGGTCGAACTACTCGTGGTCATCGCCATCATCGGCGTGCTGGTGGCGCTGCTTTTGCCTGCGGTGCAAGCGGCCCGCGAAGCGGCCCGGCGCATCGATTGTGCCGACAAGCTCCACAACCTCGGCATCGCCCTGCACAACCACCATGATACGTACTTGTCGTTCCCGCCGGGGCTGGTGGACGATGACACGAACAGCATCGGCTGGGCGGTGTCCATCCTGCCATTCGCCGAACAGCAGCCCTTGTACCAGGTGATCGACGCCGCGTTTCAGGTGCCGCCGACGGGCACGAACATCAAGCCGATCCTCTTGAACAAGACCATGATCGGTCACAAGAACATTGATAATTGGTCCTACAACAACAGCACGGCCGACGTTCCGTTCCTGACCAACAACCACAACCAGGCCGCAATTTCGAACATTCCGCCCCGCACGAACGCCGGCAAGACCTACTTGACGCTCTTTTTCTGCCCGTCGAGCGCGGTGGCCGCGCGAGCGGTTCCGGGCGCATGGCATCCGCTACGAACCGTCCGAGCGGGTGAAGTCCGAC
>JAKEHX010000305.1 GCA_022614795.1 Planctomycetaceae bacterium
CGCGCCCTGGACGATGAAATCCGCCGCTGCCTGGCCGATTTTACCAGCCGCGGCATAGTCTCGACGCTGATGCTCGTCGATGTCGATCTTTTCAAACGGTTCAACGATGCGCACGGCCACCAGGCGGGGGACGAAGTGCTGCGGGGCGTGGCCCGCGTGCTGCGCAGCAAGATGGGCGAGATAGGGCTGGTGGCCCGGTACGGGGGCGAGGAATTCGCCGTCATCTTCGCCGGCCTTCCGCTCGGCGAGGTAATTGCCCACGCCGAACTGGCCCGGCAGGCGATTGCCGAAACATCGTTCCGCAGCGCGGGCCGCGAGCTGTTTGTCACCGTCAGCACCGGCCTGGCTGCGATCCAGGCGGGCGACGAGGCCAGCGAGCTGATCCATCGGGCCGACGAGGCGCTCTACACCTCGAAGAAGGCGGGGCGCAACTGCGGGCACTATCACGACGGCCAGACGAATCTGCCGATCGAGCTCAAGCCGATTGAAACGCCGCCCAGCGAGCGTCCCGCGCAACGAGTGGGCGACGAATGGCTGTTTGAGAGTGAAGCCACGGCCGAGTCGCTCTATCACGAGCCGCTGGCCCGCGTTTCCAATCGGCCGGCCTTTTTTGACGACCTGATTCGCCGTCTGTCGCAGTGGCGTCGCGGCGGCGCTCCGCTGACGTTGATGCTCGTGCAAATCGACGGCTTTGCGAGCCTGGTCAGCCAACATGGAGCCGCCGCCGGCGAAGGGGTTCTTCACGTCGCGGCCAAACTGGTCAATTCCGGCATGCGCGAAATGGACCATCTGGCCCGCCTTGGTGAAGACACGTTTGCGGTCCTGATGCCCGGCGCTCACCTGTCGCATGCGGTCGCCATTGCCCAGCGTCTGCGGAGCGCGTGCGAGCGCTGCCGCCTGCCGCTGGCCGCGGGGCCGCGCGAATTCACGATCAGCGTGGGGGTCGTCGAAGCCAGCGAGGGGGACGACCTGCGACTGATCCTCGAGCGGGTCCGCAACGCCCTGCATGCCGCGGTCCGCCAGGGGCGCAACCGGGTTTGCGGCCACGATCGTCTGGGCTGCACTGTCAAGGAGCCCGAGCCGGAGCTGGCCGCACCGTAGGCTCAGACTTCAGCCAGCTTGAGGATCGCCTCGAATTCTCCCTTCCGCACGGGTTGGACCGACAACCGCGAGCCTTTTCGCAGCAGTTCCATCTCCTGAAGCGCCTTGACGCCGCGCAGCTCATCCAAGGGCAGCGGCCGCTTGAATGCCCGCTCGAATTTCAGGTCAACCATGAACCACCGTGGATTGTCCTTGGTCGATTGCGGGTCGTAGTGCGGGTCCTTCTTGTCCCATGCAGTGTGGTCGGGATACGACTCGCGGGCCACCGTGGCGATTCCCACGACAGCCGGCGGATTGACGCTCGAGTGATACACCAGCACCCTTTCGCCCAACTTCATCTCGCGCATGTAGTTGCGGGCCTGATAATTGCGCACCCCGTCCCAGCAGGTTGTCTGCTGCGGCGCGTCAGCCAGATTGTCGATCGAAAACGACTCGGGCTCGGTCTTCACCAGCCAGAAATTAACACTTGTCGGCATACTCACCACTCACTACTTCACCACTCACTACTTCACCACTCACTACTCACCACTCACCACTCACTCCTTCACCACATATCCCGTCTTCGGATCGATCGCCAGAGCCAGGTCCTCGCCGTCCGCCGTGTAAAAGAAGAAGCCGAACATCATCTCTTCGAACGTCTGCTGGCCGTGCTTTACGGTCGCGGTCGGATCGGGGTTGAACGGGTTGAACCGCGAGTTGTCGAAGTGGGCGGTGACTTCGATCTTCGTCCCCTTGGCGAACCTTTTCGTCCCAAGCTGCCAGCGGTAGTTCTGCTGCCAATCGTAGTGGTAGTTGGGAATTGCGAGCAGCGTTTCGGCTTCGCCTTCGGGCGGCCGGGAGACAAACGTCATGTCCTTTCCCCGCAGGTGCATGTGCGCGAACATTCCCAGGCCCGTGGCGTCCATGGCCAGCGTCCGCGACGCCTTCACTTCGTGCGCCGCCGCTCCAGGCGGAATCTCGTATTTCGTCGTCGTTACCTGCAAGTGCCGCAGCTCCTGTCGGACCATGTCGCGCGGGAAGTTGAAGCCCACCGACATCCGGTTCGTTTCGGGCTTGCCGGTCGTCGTGTAGTGAATCTGAAGCCCCACGACCGAACCCTTGGGAATGCGGAAGGCGATGCCGTTGCCAAGCTTCATGGCCGTTCCGCCCGGCACGCGGCCCGTGATGAAGCTGCTCGCGCTGAAGTCCTGCCCGAGCGTGAGGTACGCCAAATTACAGTGGTGCACGACCGCCGGATTCGACGGCAGGATTTCAGCCGCGCTGATCCAGGTGTCCTGCCAGAAAACGTGCGGCAGGATCACGTACTTGTAATCGACAAAGCCGTCGGCGGGCAGCGAGTGCGTTTCGAGTGCCGTCGTCACCAGGTCCGGCTCGCCAATTTCCCACTTGGAGTTGCTGAACGTGCGCGGCGGCGGGGCCTTGCTCTCGTCGCCCGCCGCGCGGCCAGTCTTCACCCACGCGACGATCGTCTCGCGCTCGGCGGCGGTCAGACCACGCTCGTTTTTGAATCTGTACTGGCGGCTGGCGTACCAAGGGGGCATCCGCCGATCGGCAACCACCTCGGCGATCATTTCGGCCTGAGCCGCGACTTCTTCCAGCGTGACCAGCGAAAACGGCGACTCGCCTCCGCGGTGATGGCACTCCTGGCAATGTTTCGCTAAGAGCGGCGCGACATGTTCATAAAATAGCACCGGCTCTTTGGGCGGCGTGAACTGGGGCCGCGTAATGAGGCAGCCATCGACCGGCGTTTGGGCAATCGCGACTTCGCGGCCGGCGAGCAGGTCGTCCAGAGCGAGCTTCAGGCTGTCCTCGGTCACATCGGGCCGCGCCCCGCCCAGCCGCTGCTGGTCGTCGATCCGCCCGCGATAGCGCAGCTTGCGATTCTCATCGAGCACGGCGACTTCCGGCGTCCGCTCGACTCCCAAAGCCGCGACGCACGCGCCGGTCGTGTCTTTGACGAACGGAAACGCGATGCCAAAATCGATCGCCTGCTGAGCGACCTCCTGAAACTCGTCGTCCGCACCCACATTGATGGCCACGAACTGCACTCCCTGGCCGCGATACTCCTCGTCGAGCCGGCGGAGTTTTGGCCAGTACTTCTGCACCAGCGGGCAGGTCGTGTTGGTGAAGACCAACACGATCGCCTTGTGGTCGCCCAGATCCTCGAGCGACCGCGGCAGATAGCGGATGTCCTTGAACCGCAGATCGGCGATCGTCGCGCCGATCTTCGGGCGCTCGGGCTCGGCGGCAAATGTCAGTCCGCCGGCGACGAGCGAAAAAACAGCAACAAACAACAGCCGCGGCATAAGACGCTCCCAGCGGGCCATAAGTCGCCCGCTGGGAATAGCCTACCAAACCTCAAGGGCAATTTCAGACACCCTCATCCCAAATCTGAAATCTGAAATCCGAAATCCTAATTCCTAAATGCCTTATGCCTTCCCTTTTTCCTTCACCGCGGCCGGGCCGTTGCTTGAGGCCGTGGCCGCCGCCGGCGTGTCGCTGCCCAGCTTGACCAGCGCCTCGGGCAGCTCAATGCCGCCGATGTCGCGCATCACTTGCATCATCGGCGGCATCGTCTTCGCCATGCCGCTGAGGAAATCGGCCGTCGAGCTGCGGCCGTTCTGGCCGCCTCCTTCCCAGACCACGACCTTGTCGAACTTGATGTTCGAGATGGCCCGGGCCGAAGCGTCGGCCAGGTTGTCGAGGTGCTCCAGCATCAGCATCTGGAAGGCCTGGTTCGAACCGCCGCACGCCGCCACAATCGCCTTCAGGCCGTCCCCCTTCTTGGCCAGGATCTCATACTGGCCGCGGGCTTCGGCTTCGAGCTTGAGATAGATCGCGTCGGCTTCGGCCTGGGCCAGGATGCGGCGCTGTTCGGCGCTGGCCTCGGCATCGACGATCTGCTTGGCCTTCTGGGCCTTGGCGGGCGCTTCGAGCTTGGCCCGCTGTTCGGCTTCCACGCGATCGGCCTCGGCCAGGGCCGCCTTCGCCATGGCCTTGTTCTGGACCTCAAGCACGTTCGCCTCGGCCTGCTTGCGGCGTCCTTCGCCGCGCTCGTAGGCCTCGGCCTTCTTGATCGCCAGCTCGGCCTGCGAGGCTGCGACGCGAGCAGCGGCCTGGTTCTCGCCGTCGATGGCGCCGGCATCGGCTTCGGCGACCTGCACGCGCATCTGCTGCTCGGCCAGCTTGACCTGCGAGTCCTTCTCGAAGGCCGCGGTCTTCTCGCCGATCGCCTGCTCCTTTTCGAGCGTGGCGATCCGCACGGCTTGCTCGCGCTGGGCCTCGCGCGTGCCAATCGACTGCTCCTTGCGGGCATTTGCCACCTGCACCGACTTATCGCGCTCGGCCGAGGCGACGCGGGTTTCGCCCATCTTCTCGTTGTCCGCCACGTCGCCGCGGGCCTGCTGGATGGCCAAGGACGCGGCCTTCTGGCCGATGGCGTCGATATAGCCCGACTCGTCGGTGATGTCGGTGATGTTGACGTTGATCAGTTGCAGGCCGATCTTGGCCAACTCGGGCTCGAGCGAATGCTGGATGTGCTGGAGGAACTTGTCCCGGTCTCGGTTGATCTCTTCGATCCCCATCGACGCGATGACCTGCCGCAACTGGCCGAAGATGATTTCCTCCGCCTGCTTGCGAATCTCCGGCACCGCCAGCCCCAGCAAGCGGACCGCGGCGTTCTGCATCACTTCCGGCTTGGTGTCCACAGCGACGGTGAACACGCTGGGTACGTTGACGCGGATGTTCTCAGCGGACAAAGCCCCGCGGAGGGGCACTTCGATCTGGATCGGTTCCAGGCTCAGGTAGGCATAGTCCTGAATCAGCGGCCAGACGAACGCCGCCCCGCCGTGGACCGTGGTGCTCGCCTGCCCCTGCCCGGTGCGGCCATAGATCACCAGCACGCGGTTGCTCGGGCAGCGCTTGAACTGGTTGACGAACAGGATCACGAAGCCGAAGAACAGGATCGCGACCAGGATGCCAGCGATGCCCAGGATAACGCCCAATTCGGTCATGGCAATTTCCCCCGTGAGGTAGTTGTGCGGATCGAAGGCAAGGGTTGAGGGGTCAGAGGGGCAGGGTTCAGGGTTCAGGGTTCTGGGTTCTGGGTTCTGGGTTCAGAGGTCGGAGGTCAGGGTTCCAAAGATCAAGAGTTCTGTGCTCAGTATGTACTAAGTACTAAGTACTAAGTACTAAGTACTAAGTACCGAGTAGCCGGCGCCAAATACAAACGACATCCACACCCAATCCTTCCGACCTCCGACCTCCGACCTCCGACCTCTGACCTCTGACCTCTGACCTCTGACCTCTGAACCCTGAACCCTGAACCCTGAACCTATTCACACGGCACTGGTCGTCAGCGGCTCGACTTCGAGCGTCCCCCCCGTGATGCCGACGACGCGGACCTTCGTGCCGGTCGCCAGTTTCTGGGGGCCGCTGGTGACCGCTTCGTATTCGACCAGGCGGTTTTGCAGTTTCAGTTGGATCTTGCCGGCCTGCGCCTTGGCCGCGGGGATCGGGATGTAGACCGTTCCCTCCATGCCCAGGGCGTGCTTGACGCGGACGGTGCCGTCCTCGCCGAGTGAGCCCATCGTACGAACCATCCAATGTACGCCATACATGGCGGCCACGCCTGCGACCGCACCCAGGAGGAGCTGCACGCCGATTTCCTGGCCGGCCGACTTGGCCGCCAGCCCCCCCAGGCCGAAGAACGTCGCAGCCGCGACCAGGGTGCGGAACGAGATCACCGCGAACAGCCACGACGATCCGTGGTGGCCGGCGGCGTCATGTCCGCTGCTTTCCGCACCGTGCGCGCCGCCGGCATGAATGTCATGACCGACATCACCATGAAAATCGTGCGCACTAAAATCGTGCCCGACATCCATCCCGACGTGGTCGCCCCCCAGCCCGACGAGCGTCAAGACGAACTGGCAAATGAGAACGGTCCCGCCAACAACCGCACACAGCAGGAAAAGGGTCGTCAATGTGAACATGATGCTGCCCCCGATTCGACGCCGCTGGGTTGCACGCAGCTAACCACACGGCTCTGTGCCAGTAATTCGCTGCCTGCGGCGTCATCTTGCCTGCGCGCATCTTCTGTCAGGTTCGAAGCAAAGTCAAACCGCGACCCAAATACTATACATATGAACTACCGCAGTTTGGCTCTTCCGTTTGCAAGGCGCCGCTCTGCGTCGCTCATTAAACGCCGGTTCAAGGTCGGCAGTTGTTGTTCGACGACGCTCGGCGGCGCGGCTTTAGCCAGCGTGCGTGCATAAGCGCTCGAAAGCCTCTCAGATTCCGATCCATCTCGCGCAGGGCGATTCACGCATGAACTCCGCGGCCTCGGCGCAAGAATCCACGCGCGGTAACGATCGACTTCACCAGCACAAGTCGTAGACTCGACCACGCGAGCCTCAGCTGGCTTTGCCCTGAGCTTGAAGTTGTTCGTCCCGTTCGGCGTCGTAAGCGGTCGTGCAGGCCGTGGCGAACAAATCTTCCAGATGGTTGCTCAATTGCCGCATGTCGATGAGCACCTGCCGGCGGACCGTGGGGGGCATGCGGCGGAGCTGGTTCATGATATTCTCCGACCGCTCGTCCGAAGAAAGGCCCTCGGCCTCATAGGCTTCCGCCAGGGCATGCAGTGCCAGCCAGAATTCGTTGGGCGTGACCATGATGTCCATCCTCGTCACGAAACCGATTTCTTATCGTCGCGCTAGCAAACAAAAATGCAAGACCCTGTTTCGTCAAATCTGAATAGAAATGCGAATTGTCCGGTGCCGTACGGCGAATACCCACTTTCGGTTATCTGCCAAGTGGATTCAGTTGACCACTGCGCTTTATCCCGCCGATTCCAGCAGGGCGATGCTCGCCGTAAAGCCGTGCAGGAAGTTCTGTCGGCCGATCGGGCCGATCTCAC